>JBDSWG010000201.1:0-13811 GCA_039926825.1 Ferruginibacter sp. | reverse complement strand
TAAAAGTGCCGTGCCCATTATTTGCCCGAGGTATTCCCCGATGGCGGCATTCTGCCGGTATTTCAGTTGGTGTATAAGGTGCTGTACCAGCCGCCCTTTGCTAAAATAATATTGACTGCTGGCAGCGGCAACAGGCAGCCTGCCGGTGAAAATATTTTCCAAAGGGTTATTGGGTATAACTTCAAAACCAGTATTGGGTAAACGCTTAAGGCAGCGCAGGCATAATAATTCTTTTGGGTCAAGTACATCGCTGCCGCAACCGGTGCATACAACCGGGAAGAAGAGGTGTAAGAGGTGACGAAATATGGTGGCGGATTGTACCAGGCTTTAAAATTTAAAAAAGATATTTATATACTTCTTCCACTTTACCCAGGGCCACCACTTCAATATTATATTTTGCATTTTGAAGCGCCCGGGAATTATAACGGCTGACAATTATTTTTTCGAAGCCCATTTTCTCGGCTTCAGCAATGCGTTGTTCTATCCTATTTACAGCCCGCACTTCGCCGCTTAAACCAACTTCTCCGGCAAAGCAAATTTTTTGCGGCAGCACTACATCTTCATAACTGCTCAGCAAGGCGCACACAATGGCAAGGTCAATAGAAGGATCCTCTACTTTTATGCCCCCGGCGATATTGATAAAAACATCTTTAACCCCGAAATGAAAACCTCCCCGTTTCTCCAGCACGGCCAATAACAGTTGCAGGCGGCGGTTATCAAAACCACTTACAGTACGCTGCGGCGTACCATAAACACTTTGGGTTACAAGTGCCTGGCATTCTATAAGCAGTGGGCGTATGCCTTCAATCGTTGCAGCAATGGCGATGCCACTAAGAGATTCATCTTTCTGCGTAAGTAAAATTTCGCTGGGGTTAGTTACAGGGCGCATGCCCTGGTTATTCATTTCATAAATACCCAGTTCCGAAGTACTTCCAAAACGGTTTTTGAGGGTGCGTAAAATACGGTAAGCATAATGGCGGTCCCCTTCAAATTGTAATACAGTATCTACCATATGTTCCAATATTTTCGGGCCGGCAATGCTGCCTTCTTTTGTAATATGGCCGATCAAGAAAACCGGTGTATTCGTTTCTTTTGCATAGCGTTGAAGTTCTGCCGCACATTCTCTTATCTGGCTGATGCTGCCTGCTGAAGATTCAATAAAAGAAGATTGCAAGGTTTGTATAGAATCTACAATGACGAGTTGTGGCCGGAGTTTTTTTATTTCCTTAAAAATCGTTTGTGTGTCTGTTTCCGTCAGGAGATAAAAATTTTCATTTGTATATCCCAACCGGTCTGCACGCATTTTTATTTGCTGATCACTTTCTTCACCACTGATGTAAAGCGTGACTACATCTTTCAGTTGAAGGCCAATTTGCAGGAAGAGTGTAGACTTGCCTATACCCGGTTCACCGGCAATCAATACAATGCTACCCGCAACAATGCCTCCGCCAAGCGCACGGTTCAATTCAGGATCAGTCGTAAGCATTCTTTTCTCCTCGGCACTGCTTACATCAGAAAGGGCAATAGTTTTTAAACCCGACATACCGCTGAATTCTTTCCAATCATCTTTTGCATTTTTTGTTGCACTGGGTTTTGTAATAAGTTCTTCCACGAATGTATTCCATTGATTACATGAAGGACATTTACCCGCCCACTTCGGACTTTCATAACCACATGCCTGGCAAAAAAATGCCGATTTTATTTTGCTCATTCTATAAAATTAAAATCAAAAAAATTTGCAGCAATATAAAATTTGTACGCTGCAAAAAGGAAGTAAAAATTCAGAAATAAAATGCAGAATGTGAAACTCATATAAAGTAAAAGGGCCAGACATTTCTGTCGGCCCTTTGTACTTACTAACCCATTAAATTCTATTGCTAAATTACAATTTGCCTCCAGATAAACAAATATTTTTTAAAGTTGTGTATGCTATAAAATCCCTTATACCATATTATATTACTATCCACATTTATCTCTATGTTATTCAATATCAATTGCTTGTAGTGAATATTAACATCTATCTCAACGTTTAGAAAGAATTAAAAATTTAATATTAATTTAAAAATAATTTGGTTTATAATATAAACTACTTTACGTTTGTTCAATAATTCAAAAACAAATGAAAGGGTTATTTTTTATCGTTGCCATTATATTTTCGACTAATATTCAGGCGCAGCTTAAAGTTATTGGCGTGGTGACTGATAATCATCAAAAGCCCCTCCGTGGAGCCAGCATTAGTATAAAAGATAGTTATGATGGAGCCACATCTGATTCCCTGGGCAGGTTTTCATTTTCAACTTCAGAAACCGCTGTAGTTACGTTGATGGTTTCTTTAAGTGGTTACAGTTCATATGAAGAAAAAATTACACTAAAGCAGGACATAACCCCCATACAGGTTAGTATAAAAGTATTAATTACCGAATTACAGGCCGTAACAATTAGCGCCGGTTCCTTTGAAGCAGCGGATAAAAAGAAGGGCACCGTGCTAAATGCCCTGGATATAGTTACAACCGCGAGTGCTCAGGGAGACATCACCGGGGCACTCAAAACCTTGCCCGGTACCCAGCAGGTAGGCGAAACAGGTGGCCTTTTCGTTCGGGGAGGTAGTGCAGGAGAGACCAAAATATATATTGACGGCAACCTTGTCAACAATTTTTTCTACAGCAGCGTCCCGGGCCTGGCTTCCCGTGGGAGATTTAATCCCTTTCTTTTTAAAGGCACAGTTTTCAGTGCCGGGGGGTATTCTGCCTTATATGGACAGGCGCTTTCATCTGCTGTAATCCTGGAATCTACGGATATGCCGGATAAATCTTCCGCCAGCCTGGGCCTTTCTGTTATCGGGGCATCAGCAGGTTTGCAGCAGTTGTCTAAAAACAAAAAATTCTCCTGGGGCGCCACCTATAATTTTACGCACCTGGGACTGGCCTTTGCCGTTATCCCTCAAAAGCAGGATTACTTTAAAGTCCCGGTCTACCATGAGGGAGATATTAATTTCCGCTTCCGGACAAAAAAGGGGGGTATGGTTAAATATTATGGATATTGGAATACGGGGAAGGTAGGGTTTCGTGCCGCCGACCTGGATTCTGGCATTTTAATAAATGCCTTTAACCTGGCTAACCTGAATACTTACCATAACCTGAACGGGAAAGAAAACCTGGGAGCCGGTTGGAAAATTTATGCCGGTGTTAGTTTTAGTACCAACAAAGATGATATCAATAACAGGCTGGAAGATGAACAAGGGGAAAAGCAGGAAATACATAATCCGGAAGCGTATGCATATAAAAATTTCGGCCTGGTAAAAAAATCCTGGTATGCCCAGGCAAGAACAGTTTTAGAGAAGAAACTAACAGGGTTGAGTGCCGTTCGCGGAGGTGCAGAATATTTTATTACACATGAGAATAACAGGTATACTTTATTTGATGGCACAGTCTATCCAGTTGTTTTTAATGATAAGCTCCTGGCGCTATTTGCAGAAACTGATATTTACCTGACGAACAAACTCGCTGCCAAAACAGGTTTGCGGGCTGAGCAATATAATGCTTTTAATAAATGGAATCTGGCTCCTCGTGTTTCGTTAGCGTATAAACTCGGAACATTGAGCCAGGCATCTTTTGCATATGGTATCTTTTACCAGAACCCGGAGGAAAAATACCTGCCGGTGAAAAAAGATATTGGCTTCGCAAAAGCTACACATTATATTCTCCAATACCAGCGACTGGCTTCCCTGCAAAGTTTTCGCACAGAAGTATTTTACAAATCGTATGATAACCTATACAAAACATCTGCAAGTGCTACAGCGAATAATACCGTGCTTAATAATAGAGGTTACGGGTATGCGAAAGGAATAGAGTTTTTCTGGCGGGATAAAAAGACTGTTCCCCATTTGGATTACTGGGTGTCTTATTCTTACCTGGATACGAAAAGAAATCATTTAAATTATCCAGGATCAATTACACCAGATTTTGCAGCAAAACACACAGCCTCATTAGTGGTAAAAAAATTCATCCTGCCAATAAAAACAGGCTTCAATGCCAGCTACAATTTTGCTTCGGGCAGGCCCTATTACCACCTGGTGTATGATGCAGGCCAGGGTAAGCAAATAATTCAAGACCAGGGTAAAACTATTTCTTACAACAGTCTGGGCATGAGTGTAAATTATTTGCCCAACCTTGGCAAGACGGATAAAAAAACTTTTTCTGTTTTTGTACTTTCTATAAGTAACCTGCTGGGCCAAAGGCAGGTATATACTTATAACTATGGTAGCATTTCTGGTAATAAATCTGAAGTGGGGCCGCCATCAAAACGTTTTATTTATATCGGGTGTTTCCTGAGCTTTGGTACGGACCGCTCTGAAGATGCCATTAATAATCATTTATAAACCATTCAAAATCCCGGCCAATGGCCGGACAAAAATCATCATTATGTCATATAAAAACACACAGGTGCCAGAAGGAAAAGATCCCATACTCTGGGATATTGCCCGCCGCCGGGCAGGGTTTAAAAAAAGCTTAGCTACCTATATTATTGTAAATGCTTTTCTCTGGGCGATATGGTATTTCACAGATCGCACCTACCAAAATAATATACCCTGGCCGGTTTGGCCCACGCTGGGTTGGGGCATTGGTATAACTATACAGTATATTAATGCTTATGCTATACGCAGCGGTGATGCAGTGGAAACTGAATATGAAAAATTAAAAAACAAAAATTTATAATCACTTCAATAACATTTACAATGAAAAAGATTTTATTATCGCTCAGCTTTTTGATTTTAACCAGCAACGTTTTGTTGGCGCAAGACAGTAAATATGTTTCTGCTATGAAGGCGAACATAACGGCAATGGATACCAGTTTTACTTACCCGGATAACTTTATCAATATTGCCAATAATTTTGAGCGCATTGGTTTGGCGGAAAAAGATAAATGGCTGCCTTATTACTTTGCTTCGCTATGCGTAGTCAATAATAGTTTTATGCAGCCCGATAAATCTAAAGTGGATGAGCTGGCTGACCGTGCTGCTGCCCTTCTGGATAAAGCTTCAGCATTGGTGCAAAACAATTCTGAAATTAGTTGTTTACGCAGTATGATAGCCAGCACCCGCCTTATGGTAAACCCTATGCAACGGTATATGGAATATGGTACTGCCAGTGCTGCAGAGTTAGAAAAAGCAATAGCAGAAGATCCTACAAACCCGCGCCCTTATTACCTCAAAGGCCAGGCGCTAAAATATACACCGGCCCAATTTGGTGGAGGCTGTCCGCCTGCTATGGAGCAGTTAAACATCGCCATTGAAAAGTTTAAAACTTTTAAACCCGCTTCAGAAATTTCGCCTAACTGGGGTAAATCCAGCACAGAAAGAGTTATGAATGAATGCCGGTAATCACGCCTAAATAAATTATAAACATGGACCAGCCATTAAATGAACAGCAAAGCCTGCAGATCATAGAATCTATGATTAATAAGGCAAAAAATAATTTCAGTGAAAACGGCACGCTTTACCTTTTTTGGGGTTTCATGGTATTGGTGTGTTGCCTGGTCCAGTTTATTTTACTGGAAGTATTTCATTATGAAAAATCTTATCTCATCTGGCAGCTAATGTGGCTTGCCGGTGTGCTCCAGATTTTTTTAATAAGGCGAAAGAAAAAATATGTTATTGTTAATACCTACACAGGGGAAATTATGAAATATGTCTGGCTCGTTTTTTTTGGCTGCATGGTGCTGGTAATTTTCATACTATCTTATTTTAAAATGTTCCAAGCTATAAATCCTATGGTCCTAGTATTATATGGAATGCCGACGATACTGGCGGGGGTAATACTAAAATACCGCCTCCTTGTAATTGGAGGTCTTGCTTGCTGGGCGCTATCAATTCCGGCGATGATGGTTCCATATTCTTACCAACTGTTGTGTATTTCTGCCGCTGTTATTTTTGGCTGGATAATACCAGGCTTTGCTTTACGCAAAAAATTTCATCAATCGATCTTAAAAACATGAACCTTATGGAAGAAAAAGAAATTTCACATGAAGAAAGCCTGCGGCTGATCCACGAAATGATAGGCAGTGCAAAAAGTAATTATTATGAAAGTGGCCTTGGTGCTTTGTTATGGGGCTTTACCAATGTAATTTGCTTTACCCTGGCATATATAGATGCTGTCAGCCCAAATTTCAATTTTCCTATTAGTCCTTTTTTCCTTATTGTTATAACGTTTGGCCTGCAGTATTATTTGGATAAAAAAGAAAGGAAAAATAAGACCGCAACAACTTATATAGACAGTTTTATAGGATATGCCTGGCTGGCATTTGCAATCAGTGTTTTTATCATCACCATCGGCGGTGCATTTGCTCATATTGGTTATATCGTGTTACCGGTATTGTGATTATGGTTTGGCATCCCCACATTTATTACTGGCTGTGCATACAAATTCACCCCTTTTATCATTGGTGGAGTTATCTGTTGGTTACTGTGCCTGGTGAGCCTTTTTTTCAAGAGCAACATAACTTTTCTCCTTGTGGCTGCAGGAGCATTTTTTGCATGGGTGGTCCCTGGTTTTATTTTGCGTTCAAGGTTTTATAAGAAGAAAAAATCTCATGTCATTTAAGGACCTGGATCCCATATTGCATTCCCAGTTGCGGCTGGCGGTTATCAGTCTTCTCATCAGTGTGAAGGAGGCGGAGTTTACGTTTATAAAAGAGAAAACCGGGGCAACAGCCGGCAACCTCAGTGTACAGGTAAATAAACTTAAAGATGCCGGTTATATTGACATCACGAAACAATTTAAAGACAATTACCCACAAACAATTTGTAAGATAAATATACAGGGAATTGAGGCCTTTGAAAAATATGTGCAGGCACTGCAATCGTATTTGAATCTCGGTAAACCTTCTGTTTAATTTTCATCCAGCGGAATTCTTTCATCCACAGAATTTGCAACCACAACGGCACTGATTTTACCCAGGGGGTTTCTATGCTGGTACCCAATTTCATCCCGCATATCAATAATGTCCAGGCAGGTATATATCGCCTGGCGAAATGAACTTTCGTCTGCAATGCCTTTTCCAGCTATGTCAAACGCAACACCATGATCCGGGGATGTGCGCACAGCACTAAGGCCGGCTGTATAATTCACGCCTTCACCATTTGCGAGGCTTTTAAAAGGTACCAGGCCCTGGTCATGGTACATGGCTAGTACAGCATCAAATTTTTCATGCATGCCACGGGCAAAAAAAGCATCTGCAGCATAAGGCCCAAAACAAAATACATCTTTTAGTTTCGCTTCTTTTATTGCCGGGCGAATTATATTTTCTTCTTCTTTGCCCACCAGCCCTTCATCTCCCGCATGGGGGTTAAGCGCCAATACAGCAATTTTTGGTTTATCAATTCCAAAATCTTTTTTCAAAGAATCATTCAGCAGGAAAAGTTTTGTCTTAATCGCTTCCTTTGAAATATTTGCTGCTACTTCCATAAGCGGTACATGTTCTGTCACCAGCCCTACACGCATATTTTGCGCAACCATCAGCATGAGTACCTCCGGCACTTCAAATTTAGCTTTCAGATATGGCGTATGCCCGGTAAAATTAAAATTTTCGCCCTGGATATTTTTTTTATGGATGGGCGCCGTTACTAGCCCATCTAGTTTACCGGCTTTCAAGGCATCTGTTGCAGTTTCCAGGCTTGCAATGGCATATTTGCCGCCATCATTAGTAAGTTGCCCCGGCGTAATATCAATATCTTCTTCCCAGCAATGAAAAACATTTACCTGCTTATTATTCATGCGGGAGCTATCCTTCACCGTGCTATAATTGAAATGAACTTCCGGGATGGTTTTTTTATAAAAGTTCAGTAATTTATTATTGGCAAAAATAACTGGTGTAAAAAAATCCAGTAGCCGGGCATCTCCAAGCGTTTTAATAATAATTTCCGGCCCGATGCCATTGATATCTCCGCATGTAAATCCTATAACCGGTTTATTACCTTGTTGTACCATATTCCTTTTTTGTGTTGCAAAATTACAATTAAGTTTTTTAGGATGAGCCGGGCAAATTTTCATCCCTTTCTTTTCTTATTGCATATAACAATAGACGAAATGAAACGGGCAGGGAATTTCTAGTTATAGCTGCCTGGGCAGCTATCATGCCCGGGTTTTTATAGTAAGTTTGCAGCACATGTATACGGCTAAAAAATCACTGGGGCAGCATTTTCTTACAAGTGGTAAAGTTATTTCAGATATCCTGGCAGTCTTGGAAAACCAGGCATTTTCCCGGCTGCTGGAAGTGGGTCCGGGCACAGGAGCATTGACCGCGTCATTATTAAAATTACCAGGTATTGATTTCAAAGCCGTAGAACTGGATGATGAGAAAATTATTTATTTGCAGCAGCATTTTCCTGCCATAAAAGGTAAATTAATTCATGCAGATTTCCTGAAAATGGAAAAACCTTTTGAAGAACCCTTTATTGTAATAGGAAATTTCCCCTATAATATTTCTACTCAGATACTTTTTAAAGTGTTGGAATGGCGGGAAGAGGTACCTTGTATAATTGGGATGTTCCAGAAAGAGGTGGCCGCCCGGGCAGCTGCACCACCAGGTTCCAAAGTTTATGGTGTGTTAAGTGCCCTTATTCAGCCCTATTATGATGTGACTTATTTATTTGATGTACCACCGGAAAGTTTTACCCCTCCACCAAAAGTAACCAGTGCCGTTATTAAACTAACAAGAAGGAAGGAAGCCCTGGATGTAAGATCAGAAAGAGCCTACTGGAACCTCGTGAAAACTGCGTTTAACCAACGCCGTAAGACCATGCGCAATGCGGTGAAGGGTTTATTTTCTCCTGAAGTATTAACAGATGAAATTTTCAAACGGCGGGCTGAAACTTTTAGTATAGAAGAATTTGCAGCACTTACGCATAGAATGTCATGAAAAATTGCCTGGTCTTAATATTCTTATGGAGCTGCGGTGCCGCAGGCTGTTATTCTCCACGGTATGTTTACAGCACGCCTGCACAAAATGTTCCTGTGCTGGCGAAAAAAGGGGATGCTGAAATAGCGGCATATTACAGCACCAACCTGGCTTCCAGGTCTGATGATGCCAGCAAAAATCTTTCAGTTAAAAATAATGGATACGATATTCATGCAGCGTATGCTTATAGCCGCCATGGTGCCCTGCAGTTTTCTTTTGCCGGGCGAAGTGAAACCAACGATGGTAATTACCTTTCCAGGCGGGATAGTGTTACTATTAAATACCGCCGTTTTATGATGGAGGCAGGTATTGGCTATTACCAGCCATTGCATGATCAGCAGCATTTTAATTTCCAGTTTTTCGCGGGTATGGGTACGGGTCATTACCGCATAAATGAAAAACGTCCTAATACCAGTATGAGTGGTGAAACTAATTTTTACCACGTAAAAGCGCTCAAAGTATACCTGCAACCAGCTTTGTTGGTTAATCCTTACAAGACATTTAATTCCGGTTTTTCTTCCCGCTTCAGCATCGTGAAATTGTATGATGATAAATCGGATTATTTCCCCCAGGATTTGGACAATTATAAACTGGACAGCCTGACACGCTTCCCGGTCATTTTCTGGGAACCGGCTTTTATTAATAGCCTGGGTTTTAAAAATATTCCTGCACTCCGCCTGGAATTCCAGGCAGTGTTTACTTTCCTGCTTAGCCGAAATTTTGTAGATGCCCGGCCATTTAATTTTTCTGCCGGTATATACCTGGATCCGCATGTGCTTTTTAAACCTCCGCTCAAATCTAAATAAAGCAATACCTCCATTAATTGTAAATTTGCATCACGATGCAAATGCCGGAAAGCCCGGTTCTTTTTTAATCATAAGGTATTTCATCATTAAATTTTTTTACATGAATGTTGCTTCTGATATGAAAATCCGGATTGTTACAGCTGCGGCCTTATTTGACGGGCATGATGCTGCCATAAATATTATGCGTCGCATATTGCAAAGTAAAGGCGCCGAGATTATTCACCTGGGGCATAACCGGAGTGTGAAAGAAATTGTGGAATGTGCTATTGAAGAAGATGCACATGGTATTGCAATTACGAGTTACCAGGGCGGGCATGTTGAATTTTTTAAATACATGAAAGATCTGCTGGAAGAAAATGGCTGCGGGCACATCCGGCTTTTTGGTGGCGGTGGCGGCACCATTTTACCCGAAGAAATAAAAGCCTTACATGAATATGGTATAACGCGGATTTACAGCCCCGATGATGGCCGGCATATGGGCCTGGAAGGCATGATACAGGATGTGATAGATCAATGCAAACCTGGTGAAGACGAGGCCTATAAGAATGCTGCAGCAAAATGGAACGGTAAACTACCCCTGGATGAAGTAAAGGATGTGCGTCGCATAGCACGGGATATCACCCTTGCCGAAATGGGCGAACCGGTTGCCAGGGATTCAGAAGCAGATCCAGGTGGCCCGCAGGCGAAAACTGTAGTGGTGGGTATTACCGGCACGGGCGGTGCCGGAAAATCTTCAGTAACGGATGAGCTTGTACGCAGATTTCTTCACGAGTATAGCGAAAGAACAATTGCTGTTATCTCAGTGGATCCCAGTAAAAAGAAAACAGGTGGTGCCTTATTAGGTGACCGCATACGGATGAACGCCATTTCTTCTGCGCGGGCATATATGCGCAGCCTGGCAACGCGGGAAAGTGATAAAGCGCTAAGCCGTTATGTACAGGATGCCATTGATATTTGCAGGAATGCCGGGTATAATTTAATCATTTTGGAAAGCGCAGGTGTTGGCCAGAGCGATGCTTCTATTTTAGATTATTGTGATGTAAGCATGTATGTAATGACACCGGAATATGGTGCACCGTCCCAACTGGAAAAAATAAATATGCTGGATTACGCAGACGTAATTTGCATCAATAAGTTTGATAAGGCCGGTGCCATAGATGCCTTGCACGATGTACGCAAACAATACAAACGCAATCACGGGTTATGGCAGGCAAAAGATGATGAATTACCGGTGGTCGGCACTATTGCCGCCCAGTTTAATGATGCCGGCGTAAATGAATTGTTTGAGCGGCTGATGGAAAAAATAAAAGAAAAAACCGGAATAGTTTTCCAGGGCAATATTGTTCATCATGTGCATACATCAGAAACCAGTAGCCAGTCTACTATTATTCCGCCGCGGCGTGTGAGGTACCTCTCCGAAATTACAGAAACCATAGAGGCGTATGATGCCTGGGTGAAGCGCCAGGCAAAAATTGCTACAGAACTGCAACACCTGAGCGCCAGTAAAATAATTCTAAATGAAGGAGGCGCAGCATTAGAAAGTGCAATTGAAGAAAGGAAATCACAATTAGATAAGGATTGCGTGGCTTTGCTGGAAAACTGGCCGTCTTTGAAAGAACGCTATGCGGCAGAGAATTATGAATTTACTGTCCGGAATAAAATTATAAAGCAACCCCTCACCTATACTTCGTTATCTGGTACCGTTATCCCCAAGGTTATTTTGCCAAAGTATAGTAGTTGGGGAGATATATTGACCTGGCAGTTGCAGGAGAATGTACCGGGAGAGTTTCCTTTTACAGCCGGCGTTTTTCCGCTGAAGAGAGAAGGCGAAGATCCTACCCGCATGTTTGCCGGGGAAGGCGGGCCGGAAAGAACAAACCGCCGCTTTCATTATGTGAGTATGGGACAGACTGCAAAACGATTAAGTACGGCTTTTGACAGCGTTACTTTATATGGTGAGGACCCCGACTATCGCCCGGATATTTACGGAAAAATTGGAAATAGTGGGGTGAGTATTGCAACGGTAGATGACGCAAAAAAATTATACAGTGGATTTGATTTGTGTGATCCCAAAACCTCTGTAAGCATGACGATAAACGGTCCGGCACCTATTGTGCTGGCTTTCTTTATGAATGCCGCAATTGACCAGCAGTGTGAAAAATATATCATAGAAAATAACCTGAAAGATGTCGTAAATGCGGCGATAGAAAAAATGTATGATCCGGCTACCCTGCCACGTTATGCTTCTACAGATGGTAATGAAGTGATTCCGGAGAAAGGAGGTTTTACAGGATTATTGCCTGAAGGAAATAATGGGCTCGGTCTGCGTTTGCTTGGCCTGAGCGGGAAAGATGTTTTGCCGCCAGATGTTTATGAAAGTATAAAAGCAAAAGCCCTGAGTACAGTAAGAGGTACGGTACAGGCAGATATATTAAAAGAAGATCAGGCCCAGAATACCTGTATTTTTTCTACCGAATTTGCCCTTAAATTAATGGGAGATGTGCAGGCATATTTTATTGACCACCAGGTACAGAATTTTTACAGCGTCAGCATCAGCGGTTATCATATAGCTGAAGCGGGCGCTAACCCGGTGACGCAACTGGCTTTTACTTTATCAAATGGATTCACTTATGTAGAATATTACCTTAGCCGGGGAATGAATATTGATGATTTTGCACCAAACCTTTCCTTCTTTTTTAGCAACGGGATGGATCCGGAATATAGCGTAATCGGCCGCGTGGCCCGTCGCATCTGGGCAAAGGCGATGAAGGAAAAATACAATGCGAATGAACGTAGCCAGAAATTAAAATATCACATACAGACCAGTGGAAGGAGTTTACATGCGCAGGAAATTGATTTTAATGATATCCGCACAACCCTTCAGGCGCTGTATGCCATTTATGATAATTGTAATTCTTTGCATACTAACGCCTACGATGAAGCGATAACTACTCCCACGGAAGAGAGTGTGCGCCGGGCTATGGCCATACAGCTCATCATAAACAGGGAATTAGGTACGGCGAAGAATGAAAACCCCAACCAGGGCTCTTTTCTCATAGAGGAACTTACTGACCTGGTAGAAGAAGCCGTCTTGCTGGAATTTAACCGGCTTACAGAAAGGGGTGGCGTACTGGGTGCTATGGAAAGAATGTACCAGCGAAATAAAATCCAGGAAGAAAGTCTTCATTATGAAACCCTGAAACATTCGGGTGAGTATCCTATTGTGGGCGTAAATACATTCTTAAATAAAAATGGTTCGCCAACCATACTACCGGCAGAGGTTATACGAAGTACGGAGAAGGAAAAGGAAGACCAGATAATCATGTTAAATGCTTTTCATAAGCGGCATAAAGAGAAGGCAGGGGTGCAATTGCAAAATTTACAAACGGCAGCTCTGAATAACAAAAATCTCTTTGCAGAACTGATGGAGACAGTTAAATATTGCAGCCTCGGGCAAATCACAAATGCTCTTTATAATGTAGGAGGTAAATACCGTCGGAATATGTAAGTAGAAAATGCTTTAATTATTTTCTGATTCGGGTAGGAAAGATGAGCGTTTGATGTCTATTACCATAGTGTCTGTCCACCGGTCGTGCCAGGGATCACAGGGGCTTCCTAAAGCACTAAATGTTTCAAAGGGCACCAGGCGGGAAAGTGCCCTGGTCATTGCTTTTGAAGTCGTAATTTTACTTCCATCCAGGTTTAAGGTCATTGTACCGGTAATAAATTTCCCTATACTGCGTCCCCGAAATACCCACTCTTGTAAAAACATAAACAATCCATAACATAAATAAGTAACTATTCTATCTATTATGGGATTTATACTTTCTAAACCATCTGAAAATCCATCTCCAAAACTAAGGTTCCCGGTAATGCCAATAACCACAAAGCATAGGATAAAGGCTATGTAATCTAGAATATAATTGAGAAATCGTTTGCCACCACCGGCTCTAATCAACAGTGTATCAAAACTTTCCAACAGGTTTTCTGAGGTTAATTCAACGGGGGTCATTTAATAGTTAGTTTGTACATACTAAACTAAATAAACAA
>JBDSWG010000200.1:0-2803 GCA_039926825.1 Ferruginibacter sp. | reverse complement strand
TTTCTTTTTTGGCCGTCTGCCACGGGGTAGTTATGTTTTTGAGTATCCAATGTTCGTAACACATTCCGGAAATTTCAGCAATGGCATCACAACGATTCAATGTATGTATGCACCGGAATTCAGTAGTCATAGCGAAGGGGTTCGGGTGATGGTTAAATAGAAAATGCAGGAAATTAGATTTGAGTAAATTGTTTAACTTAGATAAATAATAAGAATATATGGAAGAAATTATTTTTCTTGTAGAAGAAAGTCCTGAAGGCGGTTACATTGCTAAAGGACTGGGAGTTTCCATATTTACTGAAGGGGATACTCTTCAGGATATAAGGACAGCAGTAAAAGAAGCAGTAAAATGTCACTTTGATGATGATGTTAAGAGATTAATTCGATTACATATTGTAAGGGACGAAGTCATAGCGGCATAAAATTACCCAGGAATATTAATGCGGACGAATTAATTACTTTGCTAAAACCACTGGGTTATTTTGTAACCAGGCAGGTAGGCAGTCATATTCGTTTAACCAAGAATATTGACCCACAGCATCATATAACTCTTCCCAACCATAATCCAATCCGTGTAGGAACACTCTCCGCAATTTTAGGTGATGTTGCCTTAAATTTGAAAATGTCAAAAGATGAACTCGCAAGGAAAATCTTTACATAAAATTAAGTTTAGTTTTTAATTACTGCGATATGACAGAACAGGAATTAATCAATAAAGACTAAATTTATTCCATTCCCCTCGCTTATCGTCGCATGGAGAATTTGCACAAAGTTTTTTGGCTTTTTAAAGATATTGCCTGGTGCATGGTCTGGAAACCGCTAGGCATAGCCATGATTTTTCCTACGCTCATCATTGCCATCGTCATCTCCTGGCGCACCCGCAAATTTATGAGCGAACTCTGCCATAACCTCGCCATCGTTTTCTGGATTTCCGCCAATGCTTATTGGATGATTAGCGAGTTTTTTGAGTTTGACACCACCATTGTATTTGGTACCGTAACTTATAAATACCTGGCGCTAATCCCTTTCCTTATGGGCGTTTTCACCTTGGCTTATTATTATTTAATCTGGAAACCCACTCACCGCCACATTGCAGAAACCATGTAATGCGCTGCCAGAAAGCCTATTATCCTATCTTTGCGGTTGGAAAGAGGGTGCGGATTCTAAAGACAAAATCATTATGTATTATTGGCGCCTGCCCCGCTGCAGGCGGGGTCGCACACTTGTACAGTAAATCATTATTCAACTTTTTTATATCATTTCATGTTCAGAACACATACCTGCGGCGAGTTAAGGCTGGCAGACAAATCTAAAGAAATTACCCTCGCAGGTTGGGTACAGACCGTAAGAAAATTTGGCAGTATCACTTTTGTTGATCTTCGCGACCGATATGGTATAACACAATTGTTATTTTCCGAAGCCCTAAATGAAACCCTGGAAAAAAATCCCCCGGGCCGGGAATATGTTTTACAGGTAACCGGCACCGTAAGTGAGCGCAGCAATAAAAATAAAAACATTCCTACTGGCGAGGTTGAATTAGTTGTAAACAATTACAACATACTTAATAAATCTGCCACGCCACCTTTTACCATCCAGGATGATACCGACGGCGGCGATGACCTGCGCATGAAATACCGCTTCCTTGATCTTCGCCGCAATGTGGTGAAGAAGAACCTGGAACTTCGCTATGCCGTGGGCCGCAGTACCCGAAATTACCTGCATGAAAATGGTTTCATGGATATTGAAACACCTTTCCTAATTAAATCAACACCGGAAGGTGCCCGCGATTTTGTGGTACCCAGCCGTATGAATGAAGGACAGTTTTACGCCCTGCCACAGTCACCGCAAACATTTAAGCAATTGCTGATGATAAGTGGTTATGACCGCTATTACCAGATTGTAAAATGCTTCCGGGATGAAGACCTGCGTGCCGATAGGCAGCCGGAATTTACGCAGATAGATTGTGAGATGGCTTTTGTAGAGCAGGAAGATATTATCCAGATGTTCGAAGGCCTGGTTAAGCGCATTTTCAAAGATGTAAAAAATATTGATTATTCGGAAACGGTAAACCGTATCACCTGGCAGGAAGCCATGTGGCAATATGGTAATGACAAGCCGGATACGCGTTTTGATATTAAGCTCACCAACTTCAAATACCCAAAACATTTCTTCCCCGGTAAAGAAGATATCTCTGGCCTCGTAACAGAAGACGGTTTCCCGGTGTTTAATGAAGCTGAAACGGTCATCGGGATTGCTGTCCCCGGCTGCAGTGAATATACCCGCAAACAAACGGACGAACTCACGGAGTGGGTTAAACGCCCGCAAATTGGCATGAAAGGATTGGTGTATATCAAGTGCCTGTCAGATGGAGCATTCAAAAGCAGTGTGGATAAATTTTACTCCGCTGAAGCGCTGATAGAAATTGCCAAATCGGCTAACGCAAAACCGGGTGACCTTATACTTTTACTGGCCGGTGCAGAAGAGCGCACCCGCAAAGCCGCCAGCGATTTGCGTATGCATATGGCAACCAACCTGGGCCTGCGAAAAAATGATGAATTCAAGTTATTATGGGTACTGGATTTTCCATTATTTGAATATGCTGAAGGTGAAAACGGGGTTGCCGGCCGGTGGGTTGCCCGTCATCATCCTTTTACTTCTCCCAAGCCTTCTGACATCGAAACCATGATAAGCAATGACCCGCAGATAAAAGATGCAGCCAATTACCTGGAGCATCCTTATGCCACCATTAAGGCGAATGCTTATGATATGATATTAAATGGCAATGAAATTGGTGGGGGCTCTA
>JBDSWG010000199.1:0-16684 GCA_039926825.1 Ferruginibacter sp. | reverse complement strand
GCATATTGGGATAGGCCGTTTCCTTTATATTATCGTATGGCGAATAAGATTTCATATACCTGTAACTGGCCTCATTAGCGGGGTTGCCCCACTCATCATACTCATTTGTAGTAAGCGGAATACTGGGGTCGCTCATGGTTGTGATAACATCTACAAAGGGCACCTGGGCTACAATGCCATGCCAGAGATCCGGGCGCATATTGGTTATCGCTCCCATTAGCATGCCACCGGCGCTTCCACCCATAGCATATAAATGATTTTTAGTAATAAAATTATTGGATATTAAAAATTCCCCGGCCTGTATAAAATCGGTGAAGGTATTTTTCTTTTTCATCATCTTTCCATCTTCATACCAGTAACGCCCCATCTCCTGCCCGCCACGAATGTGGGCAATCGCATAAGCAAAGCCACGGTTCAGCAGGCTCAGCCGCACCGTACTAAAACCGGCGTCTATACTATTGCCATAGGAACCATAACCGTATAATAATAAAGGGCCATTGCCATCTTTCTTATATCCTTTTTTATACACCAGGCTGATGGGAATTTTTGTGCCATCAGCAGCTGTTGCAAACAAGCGTTCCGTAACGTATTCGCCGGCACTGTAGCCACCAACAACTTCCTGCTGCTTTTTCAAAACTTTCTGCCGCGTGGCCATGTTGTAATCAAATACAGAAGCCGGCGTTGTAAGGGAAGTATAACTAAAACGTAAAGAATCTGTTTCATATTCTGGGGTGCTCATTAAGCCGGCGGCATAAGTGGCTTCACCAAAATCCAGGTCATGTGCCTGGCCGTTATTTTTAGGCAAAATATGTATTTGTGCCAGGCCATTCATTCTTTCGCCGATAGCAATAAAATTTTTAAACACATCAAAATTTTCGACCAGGATCTTGCTGTTATGCGGCACTAGTTCCTGCCACTCTCCTACTGTTGTATGACCTTCTTTAGCCGTCATTAGCTTAAAGTTTTTAGCATCCTTATTTGTGCGGATGTAAAATAAATCCCCGGCATGATCTACGTCATACAAAACCTCTGTCATGCGGGGTTGAAAAACCACAAAGGTTCCCATAGGGTCATCTGCTGATAATATTTTTACTTCAGATGAAAGCGTCGCACCGCTGGTAATAAAAATGTATGTATCGGATTTTGATTTACTCACCCCAATATAGTTTGTTGGATCTTTTTCTTCGTACACAACCACATCTTCAGAAGCAGCGGTTCCTAGTACATGCCTTTTCACTTTTTCTGACAGCAGGGTTACCGGGTTTTTAGAAACGTAAAAAAATGTTTTGTTATCTGCTGCCCATTCGGCACTCCCTTCTGTGCCCGGTATGGCATCATTAAACAACCTGCGGGTGATTAAATCTCTTACCAGCATAGTATATTCTCTCCGGCCAACAGCATCTACACTGTAGGCCAGCAGGCGATTGTCCGGGCTCACCGTAATGCCACCAATACTATAATATTCATGCCCTTCTGCCATGGCATTTACATCTAACAATATTTCTTCCGGTGCAGACAATGTGGATTTTTTCCGGCAATAGAGATAGTAATCTTTCCCTTCTACCTGCCGGGTATAATAGTAATATCCATTTTTGAATGACGGCACCGAAGCATCATCTTCTTTAATGCGTGCCTTCATTTCATTGTATAATTTTTCCTGCAGGTTATTGGTTCCCGCCATCATAGTTTCATAATATTGATTTTCTACGGCCAGGTATTTTACTACGTTGCTGCTATCGGGCCCTTTCTTAAAATAATCATTCATCCAGTAATATTCATCCACGCGGGTATCGCCAAAGGCGGTGAGGTTATAGGGTTTCTTTTCCGCTACGGGCGGTTGAATGTTTTGTGGCCAGGAAGTTTGCATAGAAGGTGATATAGATTTTGTGTTTTGGCAAGAGGTGATGAAGATGCTGCCGCCCAGCAAAGCAATACATATTTTACCGAAAAGGTGAAAGGCCTTTTTAAAATTCATGAATTGATATTTTGATTGTCTGAATTCAGAAAGATAAGTATGAATTTATCCTTACCAAAATAATTGTGAAGGCTATGCCTGAGAAACTTGAAATAAAGAAATAAGTATTTCCATACGGAAATCTTTTTTTCCTATTACGGCAATGAAACCTAATATATAATTATCATTTTTGCAGGAATAAAAAAATAACTATGGCCGGCAACGCTACAATGAGTAAAACAATGAGAATCTGGCACCGTTACCTGGGTTTTTTCCTGGCAGGAATTATGGCCGTGTATGCTATCAGCGGCATCGTACTCATATTCCGGGATACAAATTTCCTGAAGCAGGAAATAGTTGTAGAAAAGAAACTTGCACTCTCCCTGTCTGCTGAAGATCTTGGGAAGGCTATCAAAATAAAAGAATTAAAATTTACAGGCGAAAGCGGGGACCTGCAATCGTTTAAACAAGGCTCCTATAATAAAACATCGGGTGCCGTCAGGTACACTGTCAGGTCTTTACCTAAAGCTATTGAGAAACTTACACAATTACATAAAGCGAACACGAACCAGCCGATGTTTTACCTCAATGTTTTTTTTGGCGTGTCCCTCTTGTTTTTTGTAATTTCTGCCTTTTGGATGTTTATGCCCAAAACGACAATATTTAAAAAGGGATTATATTTTACCCTGGGAGGAATTATTCTCACGCTGGTATTGCTATACGTCCGTTAAAAAAATTTTTAAAAATAATTTCCTTTACAAAGCCACTCCTCAACCTATGGCATAACTTCCTCATCTGCCGTTATATATTCTTTTAATACTATGAAGATCCGTCGTGGCATAACGCTTGCATCTACATAGCCACAAATGTTTTTCTAACTTCCAAAAAAAAAATTATGGATATTATCCCACATGATGAATTGATTAAAAAGCTCGACATCTGTATTGCAGCCTGTAATTTCTGCGCCAGCTCCTGCTTAAAAGAAGATGATGTAAAAATGATGGCCAAATGCATCAGTATAGATATGGATTGTGCTGATGTTTGCCGTACAACAGCAGTCTTGCTGGCACGAGATTCTCCACATGGCAAACACCTGCTGAAAGAATGTATTGAAATATGCCGGGCTTGTGCGGAAGAATGTGGAAAACATGATATGAAACATTGCCAGGCTTGTGCAAAAGCCTGTACCGAATGTGCAGATGCCTGCAGTGCGGCAGCATAAATTTATTTTAAAAATATCTTTTACGTTCCGGAATAACGTTTATGTATAAACGCTTATATTATTTTGAATCTCCCATTTCATATTTTTTGGGATCAAAGGGTACGTAAAAGATATTTTCTATTAACCGGTCTCCCTGCCGGTACTGGCGGGTAAAATACAATCGCTTTTCCCGCACATGCACAAAAGGGCAAAACTCTGCCGCGCCGGAATTAATGGGCTTACCCAGGTTTTTTGGCTGTGACCAGTTGCCCCTTTTATTAAAGCTGATAAACAAATCTGTTTCACCAAACCCGGATTCATCTGTTGAAAAATATATCAGGTAATCTTCCCCCGGTGAGATGAAGGGATTAGATTCTCTCTGTTTTGTATTAATACCATTTCCCAGGTTTACAGGGCTGGAATATTTACCATTCATATATTCAGATAAATAAATATCAGACTGGTTATTGCCATTATCTTTTGTAAAATAAATATTTCCATTATTAGCCATAGATGCATATGATTCCGAGGCATCTGAATTAAGTGGCGCATCCAGGTGATATGGCTGGTACCAGCCGGTTGGCGTTTTCTTAACGGCCCAGATATCAAATCCTTTTCTGCCTGGATGCCCGGGAACAGGCCGGGTACTTTGAAAAAGCACCATAGCCCCATCCGGACTAAAAACAGGATCAATATCTTTCCAGCTTCCATCTTTTGTAGAAAACGAAGCCACTTCCGGCCTGGTCCATACCTGATTCACTTTACGGGATTGCATAATTACGAGGCTATCCCGCAGGCCATTGCTGCGCACCCAGAAGGCCTCTTTTCCATCTGGAGAAAGTGTGAGGCCAAAGCTGCCTCCATCAGAAATAAGGCCGGGAAGAAATTTTATGGGTTGCTCCTGCGCATGTAGCAGGAAACCAATAAACAGAAAATATAAGGTCAGCAGTTTATTCATATTGACAGAATTTATATGGTTTATAAATACTACTGTTCAAAAAGAAACCGGGAAAGCTTTGTAAATATAAAAAATCAGCGGGAGATGGCAGGGATAAAGATTAAGCCAACCTGAAACCAGGAATCAAACAGTGAGAAAAAAATATATTTCCTTCAATCATTCATCCATTTTTTATGAAGTGAAAAATTTTTTATCATTAAAAAAAGCAGGGAGGCAATTATTTATTTTAAAATAGGAACATTTACTTTCAGTTCGACAGAAATCAATCTCCTGATAAAAAGGGAACCAACAAATTCAGACAGGCTAAGAAAAACGTAAACAGAGAATAGTTTTCTCATAATGAGTATTTATTAAGGGGTATGGAACAAAACGGGCCGATCTCAAAAATTCAAATTCTAAATAAATCTACTTTATTGCACAATCAGATTCTAATTTTAAAAAATTTTTGAGATGATATGTTTAAAAAAAACGACTAAAGGCTTTTGTCGTAGACGAATAATAGCCTGGATAATGTAAACTGGTTGTACTTTTAGAAACCGGATTTGCGGTTATATTCTGCCGATACCGGTTTTAAACATCTATTATGAAATGTTTTTTATTATCACCCGTTATTTTTTTGCGAGGCAAGTTTACGCCACTACTCATTACCAGCTTATTCCTGTGTTTTGCTTTTAAAGTTTCTGCACAACAAGCTGTAATAAATTTACCGGTTTCATCGGGTGATAGGAAGATGAAAAATGAAGAAAAAGAAAGCACTAAAAACCCCTTTAATTTTCGCATGTCCTATAACGTCACTCACCCGTCACTTACCATTTTTTTACCTGACTCGGTACGAAAAGACGGAATGGCTATCATGCTATGCCCGGGAGGTGGTTTCCGTATTTTGATGACAGAACATGAAGGCACTAATATTGCCCGGCAATTAACCCAAAAAGGAATAACAGTTTTTTTATTAAAATATACTGTTAAGCATAGCAAGACCGATGATCCCTGGGCTGAGGTGATGGCTGATCTAAAAAGCCCGGAACGAAATGAAAATGAAAATATGAAAGTACTAAAGTTTGCTACTGCAGATGCAAAAGCTGGCTTAAGTTATATACGGGAAAACGTAAATCGTTACCAGCTAAACCCCGCACGTATCGGTGTGATGGGCTTCTCCGCGGGCGGTTACCTGGCCACTCAACTGGTTTTGGATTCAACTGAGAAAGTAAGGCCGGATTTTGCTGCAATTCTTTATGGCAATTACCCAGTGTACAGCAATATTACCATACCCAATCACGGACCGCCACTTTTTATAGCGGCGGCATCTGACGATGCCGTGATAAATCCACTTGAAAGTGTTATGTTTTATAATGCCTGGATAAAGGCAGGCAATAAAGCAGAATTACACATGTTTATAAAAGGTGGCCATGGCCTGAAAATATTTCCCGGCAACAGTTGGATGATGAGATTTGAAGACTGGATGAAAGCATTGGCGCTATAAAGGCTGTTCTGTTATTTTCAAAAAACTGTTACGGTAGAATTTCCCGATTGGCAATTCTTTATTGCCGATGTCTACCTGCTCATGGGTAAAAGAGTTTATTTTATTCATAGAGATAATGTAGGACCGGTGAATTCTTACGAATTCGTTTCCATTCAACATGGCTTCAACTGACGAGATGGTTTGCCGCGTTATAAAGCTTTTCCCTTTTGTAATTATTTTCACATAATCTCTTGCGCTTTCAATAAACAATATATCATCCAGCAAAATTTTCATCAGTTTACGATCTATTCGCAGGTAGATGAAGCCGGAATTATTTTTCTTCTTTTTAGTTGTTTCTGCTTCCTGCTCTACCGGTTCATTTTTAGAAATTACTTTGTTTACAGCTTTTAAAAATCTTTCGAATCGCACAGGCTTCATCAGGTAGTCTACGGCATCCAGTTCGAACCCGTCCAGGGCATATTCTTTAAAAGCTGTAGTAAAGATTATTTTCGGCGGGTTATCCAGCGATTTTACAAATTCAGTACCGAGTAATTCCGGCATGCGAATGTCCAGGAAAATAAGACCAACATTATTATGCTGAAGAAATAATAAAGCATCTATTGCATTGCTAAATTCATTTACCAGTTCGAGTTCCGCAACCCTTTCTATATAACGGCGCAGCACATCCCTTGCCATAGGTTCATCATCTACAACAATACAGGTCATGTTATTCTTATTATTCTCAGGCATATTTTGTTAGCTTTTCGGGTGCGATAACCGGCGCTACTATATTAACTTTCAATAATTCCAATGAAAGGCTTACGACAAAAACATCATCATCTTCTGTTATTTTCAACTCGTATTTATTCTTGTAAAGCAGTTCCAGGCGGGTCTTTACATTTTGTATACCAATTCCCAGCCTGTTGGTATTTGTAGTTATCGTAGCTTTTTTCCCATTCATTAGTTTCATGTTCAGCATAGAATTTTCTAACTCCAGTTTTAGGTTTACCCAGGGGCTATCTAGCATTTTACTAGTGCCGTGCTTAAAACAATTTTCTATAAAAGGAAGTAATAACAGCGGTGCGATATAATATCCAACCACCTCTTCGGGAAAGTATATATGAAGATCCAGTTTATCATCATACCGCATCTTTTCCAGGTTTATGTAATCAGTTATCATTTGCAGTTCGTGTTCCAGTGGCACGAGGTCTGCTTTGCCTTCATCCAATACATAGCGCATGAGGTGAGATAATTCCATAATCATACCTGCGGTTGCGGGAGATTCTGTTTGTGCCCGGGAATAAATATTATTAAGCGTGTTAAAAAGAAAATGTGGATGAACCTGTGCCGTAAGCAATTGCAACTGGGCATCTTTGTTTTCTTTTTGTAATTGCAAATTCCGTTGCTCCTTTACATACCAGTGCTTAACGAACTTAATCCCTACTGCATATGCAACAACATTAAGGCCACCCTTCAGACTCGCAAGTATACCCATAGCAAAGCTCATGGCAGGTTTCCTTTCCGTGCCTACCAGGAATTTTTCTGGCAACAGGAATGATAAAATGGAGCGGTTAATATTTTTAATCATCATGAGATTGATGACACAGGTAACCAAAACAGCAATTATAGTCCAGAAAAGCGCAGCCACATATTTTTCTTTTAATATCAGATGTGGAAGTATAAAAATGAGTAACGAGTAAACAAGAATAACTTGCGGTGCCAGCAAAAGAATGCTTTCCAATAACGTAAAAGGTAAATTTCGGAAGTAGGAAATTTCGTCTTTTCCGAAGGGCTGTACGGCATGCAGCGTACCAAAAAAAAGCCACCAGCAAAACCAAAACACCAGGTGTCTTTTTACCTGCGCTTTCCTGGTTTCAGCAAATATAAAGTCCCGGTTAAACATATCCGTTTATATAATACTAAAGTAGTTATTAGTTAGCTAAATACCCAGTTTGATACCAACGAAAAGCGACAGGCTTATATTTTAATAAGACAGAAAGTATTTACCTGCGACAAAAAGATTTCACATTGGCTAAAAGCACTCATCGCCGGTTACTGAATTTATGCAGCATATACAAGGCAGAATATCGCATAGCAAAAATTTTACAATTTCTTCCTCATAGTTTTATTCCTGATAGCACATTTATCAATTACAACTAAAACATTTTTATGAAAACAATGAAGTATTCAATGTACAGTTTACTGTTGCTGGCGTTTATCAGCATTTGGGGAAGTTCCTGTAAAAAACAAATTGCAAATGATATTCAATCGGATGCATTTGGGCTAGCCGCCGGAAAAAATAATGAACCAAGGTTTGCAGACAACAACATGGTCATGTATTGGAACGAAAAAGCGGCCATAGTGCTCAATGGCCCTTTTACCCCTCCGGCACAAGAAAGATATTTTGCTATGATACAGATAGCCGTGCATGATGCCCTCAATGCCATTAAACCAAAATATGAAAGTTTTGCAATGACTACAATCAGGAGCCAACATGCGAATGCGGATGCTGCTGTAGCCGCTGCAGCATATTGGTCAATAAAAAAAATGGGGCTGGCTTCTACTTTCCCTGTTGATAACTGGTATGCTGTAAGCCTTAATTCCATTCCGGATGGCGAAAGTAAAGAACTCGGAAAAACACTTGGGATGCAATCTGCGGATGCCATTATTGGCAACCGCGCAAACGACAATTTTGAACAGGCAAATGTGCAGGTACCCCGCCCGGACGGGATAAATCCCGGAGCGTATAAGTCTACCTTACCCTTCAGTAACCCCGGCTTACCGAAAATCAAAGCCCTTCACCAATGGGGTTTGCTCATGAAACCATTTGTAACCGAAAGCAATTACCAATTCCGCCCCGAAGCTCCATATGCACTAAACACTCCACAATACCTTGCTGATTACAATGAAGTGAAAACAAAAGGTGCCAGGGTGAACCACACGAGGACTGCTGATGAAAGTGAAATAGGTATTTTTTGGGTTGAAAGAGCAACTATCGGCTGGAACCGTTTTGCCCGCAATATTATTATGTCAAAAAAATTAGACGCCTGGAAAACAGCACGATTATTTGCGCTGTTACATACAGCCATGACGGATGGTACGAGCGGATGTTTTGAAGCTAAGTATTACTATTTATATTGGAGGCCGGAAACGGCAATTCGCTTAGGGGATAATGACGGCGTACCCGCTACCATTGGAGATGCTACATGGTTGCCAAGTAACACGGAAGGACCTAATCCTCTAACCCACTCATGAATATTTATACGCCGCCTATTCCTGATTACCCATCTGCCCACGCAAACTTTGGTGGAGCCGCAGCCGAAATTATCCGTTTGTTTTTAGGAACCGATTATATAACCGTAAATCAAATAAGTGAAGCACTGCCGGGTATAACACGTTATTATTCTTCTGCAAGCCAGGCGGCCAGGGATAATTCTTTGTCCCGGATTTATGTTGGATACCACTTCCGAAAAGCCTGCCTGGCCGGGGAAGACCAGGGTAAAAAAATTGCAGCTTATGTGTTCGCCCACCAGTTTCGGGAAAATTAAGTATTGAAAAATAAGTTGTAAAATAACAGGTTATTCAAAGAATTTATTTCTTGACTAGCCTGTTTCATTTTGATCTGGGGCCGTTATAAATCCCGGCAAATATCTAATAATGATTTTTCTTCAAGTACCGAACGTATGGAAATATCCCCGGTAAAATGCCACTTCACCAGCCGGATGGCACCTTCACTAATTTCTATACCGGTTATATCCCCGTCATTGAAACAACAACAACCTGTATTAAAATACGACGGCCGAAGTGTCGTAATTTTTTCTGCGGTATCAATTTTATTTATGGGTATGGTATTGTTAGGATGATCAGAATACAGCCCGGCGGCAAACACAGGCTTGTGCGTATGGCCCGTAATGAGTACGAGGTTTTCCTGCAGGTGGCTCCATTCATACATGAGTATATTATGCCTGTCCCGGAGCACATAATCTTTCGCCGGTGTGTTTACATTTATTCTCAGGTAACGTTGTAGTGGCCGCCAGAGGTGAGACACCATCCAGGTACTCATGTGGTTATTGTCACTCATTTTATCTCCCTGGTGCCCGTGTGTCACAAAAATATTAAATGGTTTTTCAGCGGTTACAAATTTCAACAATATGCCCTCCCAAACGGGAAGGGGTAACCGAAAAACTTTATTGAACCACAGATTAACATCCAATTTATTTTTCCAGGTTATATCATGGTTTCCGAAAGTTTTATAATAACTGCCCCGGCGGTGAAAAAAGTTTTCGGCATGGAAACAATCTGCATAATGTGACAGAACTTCTTTTGGGCTATACTTCCATAATTCTTCGGCATCACCCAGGTTAATATAATTGTAGTTCTGCTCATTATAAAAGTTTAGCGCCGCCACGTAGTTTACAGCATTGGTAGCAAAATCATCGCCTTCATCTCCGTTCCCTTTGTGCTGATCACTAAAAATTATAAACCTGTCGGTAAGGCCATCGGCTTCCAGGCTCATGCCCCTGGCACCTGTATTATCAGCAATTTCCTGGTATAATTTACTTAGAGAATCAAAAACATCTTTCTTTACAGGTGCAGAAGCATGGGCAGCCAGCCGCGTAAGCACAGGGCTCAATATTCGTTGTAGAAATCGCCGGAACATATTACAAGATAAGAGCCTTCGGGAAAAAATAAATACTTTCTCAATAAGTCTTTTTCCTCCGGTTACGGAACACAAAACGGAAAATTAACCAGAGAATAATAATAGATACCACTGTAACAATGACGCCATACTTTGCCGGCCAGCCCGTCATTGTGCCTTGCCAGGAAAGGTATTGCCAGTCATTACCGGACTTATGCCAGGCTTCGGTATAATAAACATCGGCTACCAGCAAAGAACGAAAATAAAATTTTGCCCTGCCTTGTATTAATGTGATTCCATTGGTACTCCTGATAATGCGATCTGAAATCTGATAAGTGGCGCCTTTAAATTTTGAAAGATTTTTTAGTGTAACAACTTTATTTTCCCGGTTGCCATCTGCATTGATGGAAACAAAATCCGGGGAAATTATTTTCTTCAGGTAAGCAGAATCGTTATGTATAATGGCATTAAACATCAGCGTTTCCTGCTGTATACTCTCTTCCTGTAAATTTCCGGAACTATCTGCTTGCGCTGTACTGCAAAGGCAAAGGCATAATAACAATAAGGTTACTAAAAATGATTTCATGTATTAGTTTGGGTCCTTAATATTACAACTTCCTGCCATAAAACAAGATAGTTTCCCGGTAAATTTTAATAACCTTTCAACTGGCTTTTAAAAATGGAATCTTTCTGAGGCATCGTATAATCATATTTATAATTGTACAATGCGCTTTCCCAATCGCCATATGTGGTATTCGGAAACAGGATGAAACGACTACCAAAGTCCGCGGCCATTTTATCCGTATTCTCCCGTCGTTCATCAGTTGTTTTTTTCTCAAAGAAACTGCTGAAATCTGCCAGGTTATCTCCCATCAATAAAACAATGTTATGGGTTGCAGCTATATCTATCCGGCGCTTTTCTTTACTGGAAGTTGTTGTTTTCACGAGCATGTGCGCCAGGTCTGCATTGGGCAGTCCATATTTCTGCAGGTTGGTAATGGTACTTTGCTGCTCCCGCAATTCACGATTGGTTACATAAAAAATTTCTATGCCCCGCTCATGAGCAAATTTGAGAAAAGTTGCCGTGCCGGGCAACGTATCTGCAGACGACATATCTGTATATGTAAACCAGGAGGCAGGTTCATAATCTTTACCCTGCATGCCGCGGTGAACGGCATAAGTACTGTTATCCAGGATTGTTTCATCTACATCTGTTATGATGGCTAAGGGCCTGCTGTCCGGCGCTTTATAATTTATTACCTGCATTCGGGCAGCGTTCAGGGCCTGGTAATATAAAGCCCGGTATTCTGCCGCACGCTGCTGAAAAACGGTAGCAAAGAGTTTCCCGTTTATGGTTAGGTAGGAAGACTGAACCGGGGTGAGGGACATATTTTTTGTGGTGGAACAGGCTGATAGCAGGAGGCCAAAAATAAAAACAGGAGAATAAAATATTTTTTTCATACGCTTTTTGGTTAAACTATCAGGTGAGCCTAAACGCTTTTAGATCCCGCTTACCCGGGGCTCGTGAAGTACCGGGAAATTACAGGAGTTTGCAATATAACAATTAGCATGAGCATCCACATGTATAGACAGAGCTTTTTGTATGTGTTCTGGTTTTTCAACGACCACTGCGGGCCTCAGTATAACTTTAGTAAAACGACCCTTGCCATTTTCTTCTAACATTTCGGCGCTTGCCGAATCTGTATAGTGCGTTACCACAATACCGCTATCTGCACATAAATGCAGGTACCAAAGCATATGGCAACTGGAAAGACTTGCCAGCAATAATTCCTCGGGGTTAAACTTTGAAGGATCTCCGCGGAAGGAAGGATCTGAAGACAGGAATATTTCTTTTCCCTCACTACCCCTCACTATATGGCTTCTGTCGTAACTGGAATACGTAGCCGTACCCGTCCCGGTATTTCCCGTCCAGGAGGTCTGCACAGCATAATGATGCACTTTTTTCATGCCTGAAAGTTTGCCCTAAAGATAAATAAATGCGTTAGGAAGGAAAGTTATCCTGGTAGAAGACCAGGCTGGCCCCATCTGTAACATCCCAGGTAGCTGAATCCGTCGGAAAGCAAGATTGATATTGAAGTGCTTCATCCAGCTTTTTAAAACGCTGTATCTCCATGGGTGTGTACACATCAAAATTCCCTTCTTTGCGCCAATAGTCGGGGCCGGGGCCAATGATTATGGGAACAACGTATTTCATATATAATGTGTAATTTATTTACCCAAAATAAAATAAAGAATATTAATTTCCAATGAACAAACTGTTAATTTACAATGAAATGACGAATAGAATAACTAGAATATTGCGGATATCAGGGCCAGGCAAGGGGTTGCATGTCTAATTTTTTCAGCGCCAGAGCATACTTCTTTTCATATTTTTTATTGCTGAAAATACCTGCCGCAGTGGGCATGCCTGAAGTAGCAATTTTTACGAGGTAATTAAAAAATGATTTATCCCGCAACCGTTCAAAAAATATTGTTCCTGTTCTTCCATTGCTGTTGCGCTTAAGCAGCAGGGTATTCACCAGGAAACTGGCCGCATCCAAAAGGATCCCGGATTTTGTACTATCCCCTTTTTTAACCAACTGTATTTTTAAATCACGGTAATACATTTGCATTTCACCATAAGCGAGGTAGTCATTGGCAGTTGCTTTGAAATGAACAGAATCTATATTGCCGGATTTTAACCTGACATTTGCCAGTGGCAATAAAATAGGGTTTAGAATCTCCCGTGTCAGGTTATAAATACTGCCAGATAGCCGCATACCACCCAGCGTATCCTTGTAAGATTCTTTTACTTTCAGGTATATATCAGCAGCCTCTAAAAACTTGCCTTGCACATCCAGCAACAATGAATCACCTTCTTTTATGTATGTATTTTTAATATTGCTTAGCGTACCCCTGAGGTCACTTATTTTTATTACTCCTTCTTCACCGGATTTCCCGTTTTTCTCGGTATACATCACAAGCCCGCTATCCAGGCGGATATTATTCACATCCATTTTATAAGGCACAGACATTATCATGCCTGCCAGCAAAGGCTTTATGGGTTCGTCACCCATGGGCTTGCTTTTATCGCGGTAAATAGAAATGGAAGGTTGGATGAGCTTAAGGTTTTCAGCCCGAATGGTACTGTCATTACTGAAGGCATCCAGGTCCATACCAGAAATATTTGCTTCCCGGGAACCCGCTGTAATAAAATCTCCCTGGTACTTTTCCCGCTCCAGGGTCTGCTCCCGTGTGAGCGTTGGTTTAAATAGGAAGCTATCCACTTCCAGGAAGTTTGTTTTGGCATTATAGCCTATGCGATCCCAGCTAAAATCTGCTGTACTTGTTTTATGCTGGCCTGCTTTTATATTGAAGGACGCACTGGAATTAGCTTTGATGATTTTTATAATATTCATCGGCTGCTTATCCCGGCTCAGATGAAAATTATTGAGCGAAGCCTGCAATAAATACAACCAACTACTGTCCGCAATATTCAAAGTATCAGGGTTGTTTATGCGCAAGCTATTTACATCTACCTGCCAGAAAGGCGCTTCCCCCGCTACAGGATTAAGGGAAAAAGATCCCAGGTTTACATTCAGCCCTTCCTGCTTTACAGAAAAAGAATTACCCTTACTACCGGTATAGCGTAGTTGATCTGCTTTAAGAATAAAATCCCTGGCTTCAATTCCTTTTTCCGAAGATTTCAGGCTACCGGCACTTATGGCATTTCCACTATGTGCCGGAAGGTAAAAACTGGTGCTGCTATCATTCTTTACAAGTCTTACGTAAATATCCGGGTTTATTATTTTCAGGTTTTCAAAGGAAAAATCCTGGTTTTTATTACCGGTTCCTTCCGGCTTTTGATTTTTAACCAGGTAAACTGAAGGATTCATTACCTGCACATCCTGTAAAGCTATCTGACCGCGGAGTATATCATTTACCGGGGAGAGAAAATGAATATTATCCAATTTTAGGCGCATAGAATCTTTCGCCTTGTACTGCTTAAGTGAAATACCTGAGGCACTAATATTATTTCCGTCTATTACCTGGTAATCTGCAGCAGTAAGGCTCAGCGGACCGTTTTGTAATTGCAGCCGGCTACCATCCAGGAACAAGCTCGTAATCTCTAAATTAGAACCGGTTTGTAAACTTTCAAAATGAATATTATTTACGTGTGTAAACAATTTCATTTTATTTTGATTGAAGCTGATATCCGTATTATTACCATTAATTTTTACCAGCGTAAAACCTTCCTTGTCTTTACGGCTTTTGTTTTCTTTATTTATAACAATATTACCCTGCTGCCAGGTAAGGTTTTCAATGGCAGACAAAGAGCCTTTTTCATCAAAATACATATCTCCTATTTCTACATCCTGCAGTGTAGCCTGCACTTGTTTACCGCGGTTAAGTTTAAAGTAGCGGGCATGTATACCCTTATCCTCTGTATAATAAACATCATCCAACCGTACATCCATATTCCGGGAAATAAAATTTCCTCCCTTAAAAGAAAAGTTTTTTACCGCAGATATCAACCCGACTTTGCTGGAAGATCTCAGCAGCATATTACTGTTCAAACCAAGGTTTGCATTTTCCAGGTGCAATTGGGTGCTTGCCAGCTTGAGGTCTACCTGGCCGTTTACGATTTGCAGGCGTTGCAGCGTTACCAGGCTATCCAGGGTTGCCAGCACGCCAAATAATCCCCGACGGTGTTTTTTACGGGGCGAAACAACATTTTTAGTATACTTTATTACCGGGTTTATAAGGAGCGCTTCTTCTGCAGAAAGATTTTGATTAAAAACGAGTTCATACCAATCCAGGCCGGTGAGTTGAAATTCAGGAATATTAAAATCTTTACGGCTATCTGAAGCCGACATCTTATCTGACTTCACGGTAAAGTTGTGCAACTGAATTTTTTTGTTTTTAAAATGCAAACTTTCAAAACCATACACTGCACTACTGTCTTCATTATACAACCGGTAATCCCTTACCAGCATATTAAATTCATCAATATCTACCGGGCGTTTTGTACCAGCATTTACTACAAGGCCTTTTATGTAAAAATTATCTTTGTGAGAATTAAGCAGGGACCGCGGTTTCTTCCCGACAATATCAAGTTGTATCCCGGCATCTTTCACACCTACATAACCAAGGTTGAGATCACCAGTAAGGTCGCGGATTACTTTATCAAAGTCCGGCGCCTTTTTTTCTTTCCGGGCCACATCTGTATTCAGCCTTACCTGGAAGAGAGGATTGATGCAATACACCGAATCCGCCTTAATGATATTATTTAAATACATGGCTGCAAAATCAACCCCGACAAGATTCAACCTGTCGAAATAAATTTTATAACTGCTGCTCGTACTGTCGGTAGGCAGGGCAATAATGGTGCAGCTATCCAGGGTAATTTTCCTATTGAGCAGTTGCAATCTAAATCTTTTGAACGCCAGTACATGTCTCCCACCCGGCAGGTTTATAAACTGGTTGGTAGTGCTGAGGTCAACAGCTTCTTTTTGGTCAGCATAAAAACTACCGCTTACATTCCGGGCCACATTAAGGAAAACTTTGTCAATATGCACAGGCGCAGTACGCAGCAATGGATTTGTAAGGGTAAAACTGGCATTATTAATCAGGATGCGGCGCACATTAAACCTATCCAGAACCTGTATCATAGAATTATACATAATACCCATCTCCTGCGGTAATGAAGTACTGTCGCTGGCAATGCTGCGGGTATCATCGTGCGGGTTTTTTACCAGGCTCACTACCGGATCCTGCAAACGAATAGAATCTATGAGTAATTGTTTTTTGAAAACGAGTGCCCAAAGGCTTTGAACCCGCAGATCCAGGCGGGAAAAACTTACATTATATGCCAGGGGATCATTGGGATTATTGCTGTAAATACGGGCATCTTTAATCTGGAGATTATCATTTAAGAAGTTATAATTCAGCTTAGGTAAAACGAGGGTAATTTTTCCTTTGGATTGTTCAAATACCCGGCTCTCCATTTGCATTCGGGCATTGTTGATGAGCCAGATATTTAACCCCGAAAGAATGAGAACAATTGCCGCTGTTATCACAAGCAGCCATGTGACTGGGCGGCGAAGGCGATATATTTTGCGGGTAGTAATTGGCGGGGTCATATTAATACGGGCATATTATCCAAATTTAAAGCCATCATTTTCGTAATGAGCAAGTTATACAAGTTCTATCACTGTAATTTCCGGCAGTATACCTACCCGCCCGGGATACCCGATAAAACCAAAACCGCGGTTTACATATAACTTTTGTAAACCCGAAGTATAAATGCCTGCCCATTGCTTATACACGTACTGCACCGGGCTCCAGTGGAAACCTGGTATTTCTATTCCGAATTGCATGCCGTGTGTATGGCCGCTTAAAGTTAGATCAATATCTCCATAAGTCGGAATTACCTGGGCTTCCCAATGGCTGGGGTCGTGGCTCATAAG
>JBDSWG010000198.1:0-15767 GCA_039926825.1 Ferruginibacter sp. | reverse complement strand
GCTCGCTTCGCTCCTCTGGGATTTTTATTTCCTGCGCTTGTATGAACAAGTTCATAACGCCTTGAAAAAAAATAAGGATTAGCTGCGCTGACCCCGAATGGGGGGGAGCCAAAAAAATGATGCTGCTCGCTTCTCTCCTCTGGCATTTTTATTTCCTGCGCTTGTATGAACATTTTGATAACGCCTTGAAAAAAAATAAGGATTAGCTGCGCTGATCCCGAATGGGGGGAGCCAAAAAAATGATGCTGCTCGCTTCGCTCACCCGGCATTTTTATTTCCTACGCTTGTATGAACAAGTTCATAACGCACCGAAAACAAAAATGCCGGCCAAAAGCCAGCATCATTTTTTTGCGGAGAGAGAGGGATTCGAACCCCCGGACCTGTAACAGTCAACGGTTTTCAAGACCGCCGCATTAGACCGCTCTGCCATCTCTCCGGCGCAAAAATAAGGTTGGCAGCCTGTACAGCCAAAATTTTGTTTTGACTATACGGGAAGCCTTTACAGCACTATATTACAGCCGTTAATGCCAATACATTACTTGAAAAAACAATCCAGCATTTATTTAAAGTCCAAAATTTCATTTTACAGATTATTCTACCCGACATGATGAAGCAGCCGGATAATATTAGCTTAACTTACGATGTAGACTGGCACAATTTTCTCCCCCTTTATTAAAATTTGATTATGAAAAAAGAGAATGCACCTGGTGAAGAAACCAAGACTGATTTGAAGCATGACAGTATGAAATTTACGACGCCATTTTCCGGCGAGGATGTAGAAGATGCAGATGATCCCCGTTATGAAGAAGACATCATCAGCGCAGAAGAACTGGATGCCATAGAAGACCTTCCGGATAATGAAGCTGCGGCGCTGAATGCTACAGAAAATGATTTGCAGGAAGATGCTGATCAGTTGACGGATGAAGACTGGACAGATGACTTGCCTGATATGAATGAGGTTGATGATGACAATAATAATCACCACCGCAATAAGGAATGATCTAAGTATGTCTTACAGAATATTTGTGCGGGAAAATAGATTGTATGGTAATAGAACTTACCTATAATTTTTTTACAGTTATCTTAAAATTAAATACACATCTATACGCCTGTAGAAAATTTATATTTGAAGTGTAGCGGAATGTTGTGGCTATGAAATTCATTGGTACTTTTCCATACAAAATATCTCCTAAGCTCATTCTCGTTCCAGAGCTGCCCACACCTCAAAAAAACGTATCAACTATTTCTCTCCCTGTTTTAGAAAAAAAACTTTAACTATCGTAATGTGGGCAGACAATCACCTCCTGAGTGAAGTTGCTTTTCTTTACTTTTAGGAATACGGTATAATCTAACTCTTTTTAGAAATTTCTACTTTACCTGCATTATTTAATTGGTTACAGAAAAGAGGATTCCATTATTGACGGTAAGGTTTCCAGGAGCTTCCACTGTAACACTTGCACAACTGGCATTTACATTTCCTATTACATTGTGGCGAATGATTACCACTGCAGCTACCGGAGGTACTATACCTCCCGACCAAATAACAGGGTTGTTCCAATTGCCATTCGCCACGGTTGTATAGGGGCTGGAACCAGTTCCTGCCAGCACGCCTGTGGCCAAAACTTTGGAGGCATAAATATCCTGATCAGATGGCAAAGCTGAATTCCTGTTATCGGACCATGAAATAATGAAGCTGCCAACATCGCTTAAGATGATTGAAGGATTATTGGGAGTTGAAAGGGTATTGTTACAAACATCTGTGCCCGCTATTCCCCATTGTAATATTCCTGCACTGTTAAGTTTTTGAGCTTTAAGGACTGGATTAACTGACGTACTAAAACAAAAAATGCTGTTGCCAGATCCGTCTGAAGCCATCACCCCATCATAAATTACCTGGCCTGCCTGCGAAACGGGTACACCATTCAGCGTCCATGCAGCAGCCCCGGCACTTGTAATTTTTTGCGCATAAATACGATTAAGACTTTCGTAGTTGATGGATACAACCACGCCCCCGGCCCCGTCTGAAGCCCGACCGATAGTAAACTGGTTCTCTGCCGCTGTGCACACAGCAATGCCATTGGCAGCCCATTGCGGCACGCCATTGCTATTTACCTTTTGGGCATAGATGTCGTAATTGGTATATGAACCAATATCATTTCTGCCATCGTTGAATACAAGAATTACATTACCGCTTCCATCAGGCAGTGCATCCCATTCCAGGTCATCATTTTGGTTACCCGGAGCGGTAATGATGGCAGCGCCATTATTGGTCCAAAGCCTTGCCCCAGCGCCATCGAGCCGCTGCCCATAAATATCTGAGTTAGTAAGGTCATTGTTACTAAGATAAGAGTAATCCATGCCGTTAGGATCATTGCGGGTATCTATAAAGAAAATGAAAGCGCCATTTGCACCATCTGGCAATATACTTGAGGATGCCCTGAAACCGGCAGCGGTAGTTACTTGTATTCCATCGGCTACCCACTGGGCTGCACCGGCACTGTTGTAGCGCTGTGCATAATTCTGAATAGTATGCGCTAATGTGTCATCTCCATACCAGGTAAGAATAACTCCACCCAGGCCGTCCTGGCAAAGCAGGGGCAGCAAGTCATCCCGGGATACATTGTTGGTTACCCTTACACCATTTGCTGTCCATTGCGCTATGCCGGCAGACGATATTTTTTGTATGTAAACTTCACCAATATAGGCATCATGCCTGTAATCTGTCCAGGCAACAAATGCTCCGCCACTGCCGTCTGCAATGGCAGATGCATCATATTTTTGACCGGCGCTAACACAAACGCTTACAGGGTTACTGCTGCTGCCCCAGGCAATCGTTCCTGCTGTCGTCATATGCTGGGCATAGATGTTGCCGTCGAAGTAGTCCTCAAAAAAAATGATTGCGCCGTTGGCATTATCAGACACAGAGATAGGGTTGTAGTCGCTGCCCACTTTGTTTGAGACAACATTATTTACCGAAGCGTTGTTGCTCCATTGACTTTTTGCCGTTAGTGCATTGATGGCCAGCAACAAAAGGAACATAAATTTTCTCATACTAACTTATTTTGGAATAGCTGTTTTCAGCTGCAGCAAATTATAGATTTTATTTTATATAAAATCATTCAGTCTTTAATGTATCATTTCTCGCGAATCATAATGAATATTTTCATGGGGATGGAGGATGGCGTTAAAAGTGGATTTTTGTAATTTGCTGCGAATATAATTTTCGCTTTAACTAAAATCACGCCTTTACACTATTGCCTGGTGTAAGCCGGGCAACCCGGCAGTAATAAAATGGCGCACGAATTCATCAGGGATAGAGAGGGAAGGAAAAATTTCTCTTTCTTTCCGGCCTTTTTTAATTGACAGTACCTGCCTCATCATTGCCGGCAGGTAAGTGCTGTAGATTATATAAAGGCGCATAATTATAGTGGGGAAGCTGCTAATTAGGTAGCCTACCGGGAGCTACAAATACATTTACAACAGATGAAAAATTTTGATATTCTCATTGGCTTCGCCGGCCTAGGGTGATTGTTGGTGGATAGAGGAAATTCTAAAAAAATATCTATAATAACAATTGTAGTAGTTTTGTTGTTGGTCAATTTATAGAGGGCTGCGAGTACCTTTTAAAATAATAATTATCAAATATAAATACTAACCGCTTAATTTATTTTGTTGAATAAATCTATGCAGACATCAAAAAACATTTTACTTGTAAGACCTTCCAACTTCAGTTTCAATTCTGAAACCGCTGCTTCAAATGCATTTCAGATTAGAATAGATGAAAGCGAAGAAGTGATAAAGCAAAAAAAAATACAGGAGTTTGAGACATTTGCAGCAACATTAAAATCAATAGGGGTTAACGTGCTGGTATTTGATGACACTATATATCCTGAAAAGCCCGATGCAATTTTCCCTAACAATTGGGTAACATTTCATTCAGATGGGAGCGTTATTCTTTACCCGATGTCTGCACCCAACAGGCGGCTTGAAAGAAGGCAAGACATAATTGAATCTCTGAAAAGGAATTTTATAATAACCACTATACTTGACCTTTCAAAATATGAAAATGAGAACAAATATTTAGAAGGCACAGGCAGCATTATATTTGACCACATTAATAAAATTGCCTATGCCTGTTTATCCCCACGAACAAATAAAGAACTGTTTGTAGAAGTTTGTGACTACTTACAATATAAGCATATTTACTTTTACGCACATGACAAAAGCGGTAAAGAAATTTATCACACAAATGTTATGATGTGCATAGGTGAAATGTTTTCAGTTATTTGCCTTGGCGCCATTACAGACAAGGGTGAAAGAGAATTGGTATTTAAATCACTCATCGAAACAGGACATGAGGTTATAGACATCACATTTGAACAGATGAATAACTTTGCAGGTAACATGCTTGCAATTCAAACCAACAACAACAAAAGTATTTTGGCATTATCTCAAAGTTCGTTTAACAGTTTGACAGCCATTCAGAAAAATCAAATAGAAAAATATTGCGAGTTAGTTCCTCTTTCAATCAAAACGATTGAAACGATTGGTGGAGGCAGTGCAAGATGTATGATAGCAGAAGTATTTTTGCAACCAAAACAGAAATAAATTTAAATATAGTTTCATGTATTTATGGCTTTTCTGCAGCCGGCGTTAGCTCCTGCCGCTGCCGACCCGCCTCAAGCCAGACAAGCAAAAAATGCCTGCATTATATATGCTGTTGAGTCCGTGGAATCTCCACCACGGTAGGTAAGCAACACTGGATCGGCCGTCGCCTCTTTGAAGGCTAAAAGATTACCTGAGCCGCACTAATAAGGCCACCATTTTTTTCTAACCAATGAATATTCCTTATAACAATTGAATAAAAATTGATATTTTCATTTGTGCAATGAATAAAGCCCAACATTGGTGGTGCAAAACACCTAATTATCTTGTATTATTCTTTAATTGGCCTCTGAAGTAGAAGATAGCTTTGTCTTTTTAAAAAATGCAAGGGTTAACAGAAACATGGAAAAAATAAATTAGTAAGGCTTCTAAAATATATGAGGAAATGAATTTAAATCATCAAAATAGAATATAAGCTATGAACTTAGATACCGCTTACTATGAACGCTGTATAAAAACACTGGAAAAGGCATACGCACTATTATTACAGGCGAATCCTGAAAATATTGATTATGATATGTATCGCTCTGCCTGCGTAAAAGAATTTGAAATTATTTTAGAACAAAGCGGAAAACTACTCCGAAAAATTCTAAAGCCATATTTTCATTCTCCGAAGGAGGTGGATAAACTGGTTTTTAAAGATATTTTCAGGCATGGTGCACAACGGGGGATGTTTACTGTTGAAACCTGCGAAAGGTGGCTTGAATACAGGGACAATCGCAACAATACTTCATATGATTACGGAGTAAATTTTGCTGAAGAAACCTTAACACTATTGCCCCGGTTTATAGAGGATGCCACTGCATTGGCACAAATTATAAAACAAAAAACTGATGCTGATAAGGAATAAAGATAAAGAAACGCTTTTGCGAATATTTTCATCGGTTAATAATGTGATGGACATATGGGCATATGGCAGCCGGGTAAATGGTACAGCGCACGACAGCAGTGATTTGGACTTAGTGTTGCGAAGCCATGACGGGGAGAAATTACCCATTGATTTATTAGTAACGGTAAGAGAAAAAATTCAGGAAAGCAATATACCCATATTGGTGGAATTATTTGACTGGGCCAGGTTGCCGGAGAGCTTTCGCAGCAATATTGAATTGCATCACGAAGTTTTTTTTAGCAATAAAGAAACGCATTTAAATGATTCACATCCGGAATATAAAAAAACACCTGGCAACTGAGAACAATTTCTTGTTGGATATTCATTCATTTAAAAAATATGTATTTAAATCAATAGCATAAATATTAAAGGTGAATCGGAATATTATTGCTTATGTGAGAACTTTGAATTTATTTACCCAATATCCCCTTTAACAACTTAAACAAACTAAAATATGGACCAGGAAAATCATCGTATATCACCCATAGAAATCAGTAAACATGAATTCAAAGAAATTGGTTATCGTTTAATAGATACAATTGCAGATTTCTATGACACGATTAATGAAAAGCCTGTCACGACTGGAGAAACTCCAAAACAAATACAAGCAATTTTAGGCGATGCTTCTTTGCCCGGCAATGGTACTTCTGCTTCAGCTTTAATTACCAGGACTTCTGATTTATTGCTCCATCATTCATTGCTGAACGGGCATCCAAAATTCTTTGGTTACATTACTTCATCTCCCACTCAAATAGGGGCATTGGCTGATTTGTTAGCTGCTGCTGTTAATCCGAATATGGGCGCAAATATTCTCAGCCCGATGGCAACGGCTATTGAAAAACAAACGGTAAAATGGCTCGCAGAATTTATTGGTATTTCTCCTGATTGTGGTGGCCTGTTAGTCAGCGGTGGCAACATGGCAAACTTCACTGCCTTCTTAGCCGCGAGAACGGCCAAGGTTCCTGGAAAAATTAAGGAAGATGGTTTAGTGAACAGTCATGCTGAAATGGTGTTTTATTGTTCTAAAGCAACGCATACCTGGATAGAAAAGGCGGCCGTTTTATTTGGCCACGGCACAAAAGCCATCCGGTGGATAGCTACCAATGCGGATAATAAAATGAACCTGGATATTTTGTCTCAAACCATTACTGATGATCTAAAAAATGGCAAAAAACCTTTTCTCGTAATTGCCAATGCAGGGGATGTGAGCACGGGTGTTGTAGATGATATTTGCGGAATAGCAGCAGTGTGCAAAGCACATGATTTGTGGTTGCATATCGATGGTGCATACGGTATTCCTGCCGCGGTAATACCACAATATAAAAATTTATTTAACGGAATTGATGAAGCTGATTCCATTGCCCTCGACCCACACAAATGGCTTTACGCACCGCTGGAGGCCGGCTGCACTTTGGTGAAAAATCCTCAACACCTGGTTGACACATATAGTGCTCATCCCGTTTATTACAACTTTGATAATAACACAGAGGAAATCACCCTGAACTATCATAACTATGGTTTTCAAAATTCCAGGGGCTTCAGGGCCTTGAAAGTTTGGTTGGCTTTACAACAGGTAGGAAAAAATGGGTACATAAAAATGATCAGCGACGACATCGAACTATCTCAGCTTTTATTTGAGCAAGCACAAAAACATGAAGAGCTTGAAGCCGTAACCCAAAACTTAAGCATCACTACGTTTCGTTATGTTCCCCTGAATGATGCACAAGGCGAAAAGAAAGATGAAACATATTTAAACACCTTGAATGAAAAATTATTAAATGAATTGCAGCAGGGAGGCGAAGTATTTTTATCTAATGCTGTTATTGCAGACAAATATTGTTTAAGAGCTTGTGTAGTAAATTATAGAACATCAAAAAAAGACATCCTGGAAATTATAGAAATAATAGTGCGGGATGGACGAAAACTACACGAAAGAAATAAGCTTGAATAATAGCCCTTCTATCAAATGTCTGCCGTGATTTTAAGGAATATATTTTACTGCAGAATGTATTCCAAACGCATAGCCTCGCCTGGTTCCGAAAGCGAGAGGATTACTTGCGACGCATAATAACGCCCCAATATTGTACATTTTTTATTAAATAGTCCTAAGACTTTAGCCATCTACCATTTTGAACGCTGAACTATTTTAACCAGCTACTCAATATAAGTCGCCATTTAAGCAATCGCTTATACTTATAATTATGACAAAGGGTATTTTTAAGGGATTGGTTGTTTTATAAAATGGATTTTCCAAATATGCTGTTGAACATTTTAAAGAGGTTAAATGGTTGTTAGTTATCGTTCATTACACATTAAAATTAAAACCTTAAAAATTACGAATGAGAAAATTATTAATCGCCATCCTGGCCCTGGCTTTTGCAAATTGCAGTGGCCAAAAAGACAATGCTATTGAACAAGCAAAAGCAACAAAGGAAGTGCTGAAAGAAAACTCCCCGGGTTATGTGGCTACATCTGCAGAGGGTTATTATATGAAAGCGATAATAGATGGAAAGGAGTGGGTGGCGACATCTATGATGCCACCTGAAGAACCTTCAAGAATAATAGGTGAGAAAAATGGAGAAAGCATCAGCCTACCATACGATAGGAGAGATATGGTAGTAGGCAAAAAAAGGAACTTCGAAACTTATGCAGTGGATCTTCTTCTCAATGATGATGTAGCGATATGGGGTGGGCACAAAGGCGAAATGGTTATTACCAAAATAGATGATAAATCTGCTGAAGGAAATTTTTATTTTACTGCCAGTAGCGATAATACTACAAAAACCATACAGGTAACTGATGGGTTTTTCAGAATAATTTTTAAATGAGAACTCCTAAAAGATTCTCACCTCTGGAATAATACAAGGTCAGAGGTAGTTTCCTAAATATTTAATAATATATTAATATAAGTTAAATATATTTAATATTTTCATTTCTCATATCCCTCTATTTAAAAAAATATTTGCAATACTTGTAGAACTTTTACATTAAAAATTTAGCATACCTGCGCCATAGTAGTGGGTGCTGGAATTTTTACTAAATAAAATATTATAAGTGAAAATGAGGAAGATGTTGTTTGAAACTATTTCAAAATATAGAAATCAAAATAAAGTAACAAGAGCCGTTGACACAATTTGTGTTTAATAATTTTAGTTTAAAAAAGTGCCGAAGATGGCTTTAAAAAAATTTTAGGATCGCTCAGGAAAAATACAATTTAATCAAAAATTTTTCACTATTAAATGCATAGTTTCCTAACAAACATAAACCAACATGAACTTAAAACTATCTGTCCTTATAGCTTTGGCCTTAAGTGTTATTAGCATTGCTGCCTGGGAACTCTACTGGCGAGCGCAGGGGTTTTACCCTACCTTAGATGATAACGAAGCCCTATGGGCAATGCAACGCCATAGGGTGGAAACAGCCTCTGGCAATGACGTACTTCTTATGGGATCTTCCAGGGTACTTTTTGACATCCAACTCAATGAATGGCAGTCCCAGACTGGCGTGCGGCCCATTCAGCTAGCATCAGCAGGTAGTTCTCCTTTACCCATATTTCACGATGTTGTTCAAAATACTAATTTTAAAGGAACCATAATTGTAGGCGTAACACCTGGCCTGTTTTTTTCTACAACGGCGCCCCAGGCACAACCCTGGAAATGGCCACAATCAAAAGTAGATTACTATAAGAAGAGAACCTATGCCCAGATTTCAAATCATTTACTCTCTATACCACTACAAAAAAGTTTTGCTTTTTTAAGTGATGACCAGGGTGTTGACGGTATTAAACTCAAAGAACTATTAGGCAAGATTAAAGTTGGAAACAGGGTCCCGAATCCTATGCCCCCATTTCATGAATTTGGAGAAATAGCCTTAGACAGGAATACTGTTTTGAAAAATATTGCATTAACAGATACAGCTTATGCTAATTCAATAAAAAAAATCTGGATATTTTTTATGACGAGCAACAAAAACCCTCCGGATAAAGAAGGCACAACAAAATTTTTTATTACAGATGCAGAAAAATTCATGAAACGGGGTGGCAATCTTATTTTGGTGAGGTGCCCATCCAGTGGTGGGTTTAAAGAAGGAGAAGATAAATTTTTGCCACGTATAGCCTTTTATGATCCATTAGTTAAAGCTACAAACGCCAAAACGTATTATTTTGAAGACTACGCCCAGCTAAAAAACCTCACCTGCCCGGAATGGTCTCATTTATCTGCGTCTGATGCAAGATATTTCACAACTGAGCTGGTGAAAATAATGATAAAAGACAATGCGCTACCAAACTCAAAAGCCAACTGATTATGCTGTTTAATTCCTTAAGTTTCGTAGTGTTTTTGGTCACGGTCATGATATTATATTACGCAAAACTGTTCAGTTGGACCAATAAGAAACGAATGTTACTCGTGGCGAGTTATGTGTTTTATGGCCTTTGGAATCCACCCTTAGTCATCTTGCTTTGGATCTCCACGGTGGTGGATTGGATTGCCGGTAACAAACTTTCTACAGAGGAGAATCCGCGTAAGCGAAAGTTATGGTTATTGTTTAGTATGACTGTAAACCTGGGCTTCCTGTTTTTCTTTAAATATAGAAATTTCATGCTCGATAATTTTACCTCGGTCGTAAATTCTTATGGATATGCCTACCACGCACAGCCTATGGATATTATTTTACCAATGGGAATATCGTTTTATACTTTTCAAACGATGTCCTATTCCATTGACATGTATTTAAGGCGCACAGAACGTGCAAGAACATTTTTAGATTTTTGCCTTTATGTTACATTTTTCCCCCAGTTAGTGGCGGGGCCTATCGTAAGAGCCCAGGATTTAATTTCGCAATTCTATGAAGAAAAGAAAGCCACAATAAATCAGTTTGTTTGGGGATTATTTTTATTGACCATTGGATTGTTTCAAAAAGTAGTACTGGCAGATACCTTATTGTCTGATACAACCGATAGCGTCTTTGGTTCGAAAAATATTTTAAACGGCTTGGATGCTTGGACAGGCACACTGGCCTTTTCCGGGCAAATATTCTTTGATTTTGCCGGGTACTCTACTTGTGCCATTGGTATCTCTCTAATGTTAGGCATTACTTTACCAGACAACTTCAGGTATCCTTATGGGTCCATCGGGTTTTCAGATTTTTGGCGGCGCTGGCATATGACCTTATCCACCTGGCTGCGGGACTATTTATATATCCCGTTAGGCGGCAACAAACATGGTGTTGTGAGAATGTATTCAGCGCTCATGATTACAATGTTGTTAGGTGGTTTATGGCATGGTGCAGCCTGGACCTTCGTGGCTTGGGGTGCATTGCATGGTTTATATTTGGTTATCGAACGCATGTTGAAAAGTAAAATTCAAATTAAAATCAATGCTTATAACGGAATATTATTAGCGCTTCTTACCTATACGTTAGTCAATATTACCTGGGTGTTTTTTAGGGCAAGAGAATTTTCGGCTGCGAAAAATATGCTGTACTCTATGCTATCAATGCATAACGGTGGGGAGAAAATATTACAGTCTTTCGATATCCTGAAAGTGTTTGTGCTTACCAGCTTGTTATTCATCTGTCATTGGATGATGAGAAATACATCATTGAAAGCCGTTTCTGAAAAAATATCTCCCTGGGTTTTAGGAATTGTATGGGCTGTCATGTTTTTCCTGATCGTCATTTCTCAAGGGAGTGGTGAACAGTTTATCTACTTTCAATTTTAGTTAATAATAAAGCCAGGTGGATTTTAAGGCAACTTCATTCGAATCATAAATGAACAATTATTTTCCTGAAGCACAACAGCGGCTGTCCTGCTGAGCGGAGCGAAGCATCTGCAGGGAATTGAATTTTTTGAAGGAGCATCCCCCGGCAGATCCCTCGTGCCTCGGGAGGACAGCATGCATGGGCTTTGTAAATATCCTGGTCAGGTTACAGTTAATCAAGGTTAATTTCCATGCCTTCCCGGGCTAATTCATTTTTAAAAGAATATGAATGATCGTTTGTAAATTCAGTAAAAATTTCATTTAGCTGATCATCCGAGCGGAAGGGATCATGGTGTGCAAACAGTACATGTTTAACATCAGCCATAGAAGCAAATAAAGCTGCATCGTTTATAGAGGAATGACCCCAGCCTTTTTTTATTTTATATTCCGTGGCAGTATATTGTGCATCATGCAACAGCAGGTCGGCACCTGCAGCTAGATCATAACCTGAAAGCCATTTCATATCCAGGGTCATCGCTTTTTCTCCAAGGGCAGGTTCATGGTCTGGGATAAAAGTAAATACAGATTTGCCGGTACTCACCCGAAAACCAACAGTAGGGCCGGGATGAATAATATATTGTGACTGGATGCTAAACGGCCCGATGGTAAAACTGCTGTTAGCAATCTCATGCAACGTGAGTTTGCAGGGCAGTTCCCGTATGAGTACGGGAAACAAAGGCGGCGAAAGATACCGGCTCAGACGTGCATACAAAGTCTGCGAACTGCTTGCAGGCCCCCATATATGCACTTCCATCCCCGGGTCAAACAACGCTCTAAAAAAACCAAGCCCTTGTATATGATCCATGTGCAAGTGGGTTAGCAGAATATCAATACGTTTAGAACCCGGCTGATAAAAAGCATTTAGTTTTTGCAATCCTGAGCCACCATCAAACACCAGTTGCCAGCCATCTTCCCACACCTCCACACAAGATGTATTTCCACCATAAAATGCTGTTTCGGGGCCGGTCGTAGTAACTGAACCACGTACGCCCCATAATTTTATCTTCATACGCCAGTAGATTTCCAGAATATAGCCACAGCGCCCAGCATCTTACCTGTGCGGCCTATAATGGGATAAGATGTGACGGAAATTTCCTGGTTTTTACCCTGCAGGCTTTCTATCCAGAAACTTTTATGATAAGGACTTGCATCCCTTAAAGTTTTTACCAGCGGGAGCTCCTCCGGGGGTAACACGTTACCATCTACATCAACCGGTTTAAATTCCGTAGACCATTCTGATACCGGCATTTCCCCAGTTTCTTCAAACCGCTTACCCAGTATTCCTTCGGCAGGTTCATTATAAAAAATCAAGTTACCGTTAGTGTCTGTAATAAAAACCGGGATAGAAAGGCAATCAGCCAGCTGGCGGTTTAAAATAATCTCAATATCATAAGCAGACATACAAGAAATTTAAGTGAAGAGATAATGCTCAACAATTTATGCAACAGCGACAATACCAAATCTGTAGGTACAAAGTGCGAATTCTTTTCCAATTTTCAAAAAGAATGTTTTGGTTTGCTGGTAAATTCGCCTAAAGAAAATTTCTGCCACTATTGTCACCTTACATTGTTATGAATGATCCGATGGTGATGAAGGGGTAGCATCAGGCGAGGTGTATTTTTTAAAGTAGCATTTCCTGGCAGATCCTTTTGTGCTTCGGGAGAACAGTCCACATTTCACTATTTCACCTGAGCCAGGCATTTCCGCAAAGGGCAAATCCTATTAAGAGAAATAAGGCGGGAGGCAGTAAGATACCTTGTCCTTTCTCTCTTGTCGCCGGTTTTAAGGCAAGCACGAAACCTGTGACTAACTGCACTATTAAAAAAAATGGTATCAAAAATAATAAATAGTAAATTATGCCAAAGCTTTCCATCCCGGGTAACAAGATTAATATGTAGGCAATAATTCCTGCCAAAATATCTACGGCAAGCGCAATGAGAAAATATTTTAGCAATTTGTTACTCATAAAAAAAGTTTATTAAAATTCCATGGTAACCCAATGGAATACTAATCTCGCAAATTTTTTTGAAATCCTACAGCATGGATGTCTCAATTGTGCATTAACCATTCTTCCAGGATTATTTTACTGGTTCATTTATAAGTTCTTTCAACCTATTTTCTTTTTCATCCCGGTAAAAAAGGTTCATGGTTTCGAAAGGTATGATGCGGCCATCTTTGTGAACAATATGTACGCAGCTTTTTTTAATGGCCCGTACGTCAAAATCCCAGGCATCTATAAAGCGCATAATAATGATGCGGAAGAGGTTCTCATACTTCAGGCCCGGCGCACTAATCTGTGGCAGGCAGCATAAAAGCTGGTGCATTTTTTCATCCACTTTATCTACAGAAATGCCCGTACTGAAAATGTTGAGCAACTGGCTTTGCAGTTTTTGATCCTGCTCGTATATGATAGTGTTCCTGCTGTTATCCAGCAGCATAGCCGGGTCTATAAAACGTGTTAAGGGCAATACCTGGCCACCTAATTTGAGTACGTAACCCATCACCAGGGAATCAGGATTGCAGGGCACGGGAATAAGGTCGTTAGCTTGAAAATAAGGTGATTGGTCCAGTATTTTCTGGCGTACATCCGTAAGGGTTATACGGTCAGTAGCCGGGTTAAAATTTTCCGTACGCCCGGCTACCTGTGTCGGTTGAAATGTAACGCCGCGTACACAAGGCTGCTGCAGTGCATATTCTATGATAGCGCCTATTTCATCATCATTCAGGCCTTGCTGTAATGTGACCACCAGGGTGGTGGAAATATTTAACTGGTTCAGATGCTCCAGGGCTTTTTTACGAATGCCTGTCAGGTCTTTCCCACGCAGCGTTTCCAGGGCATTGGGTTTAAAGGAATCGAACTGCAGGTACAGTTCAAAATCCGGCATGAAAGCGGCAAGCTTTTTTGCGAATTCAAAGTCTTTGGCTATCCTGATGCCATTAGTATTCACCATCAGGTGTTTGATGGGTTTAGATTTTGCAATGGTGAGAATTTCGAAAAAATCCGGGTGAATGGTAGGCTCACCGCCACCTATCTGCACCACATCAGGCTCCCCTTCATTAGCCACAATAATATCCAGCATTTTTTCTACTTCGGCTACCGTTCTATGCCTGCCGTAATGCGGGGAACTCATGGCATAACAGGTAGGGCAGGAGAGGTTGCAGCGGTCAGTAATTTCTATAACAGTAAGGCAACTGTGTTGCTCATGATCCTGGCAGAGGCCACAATCATAAGGACAGCCATAATGTGTTTTGGTATTAAATTTTAAAGGCATTTCCGACACCTTATTGTAATTGCGGATATTTTTATAATATTCTACATCTGTTGCTATCAGCACTTTGCGAAAACCATGTTCTTTACAATTCTTCAACATGAAAACATTGTTGTCTTCAAAAACAATTTTTGCATCTACTCTTTTTAAACATTCCGGGCAAAGGCTCAGCGTAAAATCATAATAAGTATAGGGTCTTTCTGGCATGAGATGGTTTTTATTAAGCGGGTTGTGCAATTAATTTTTTTGGGTAAATGATGAATTGAATATACCACAATAAGCCCAGCAAGGCTGCTATCTGTATAGAAGATAAGCCGATGGACCAGGTATAATGCGGTTTAATAAAATCCAGTAAAAAACGAAAAAGCAAATAGGCCATCATAAATAGTTTGAATAAGCTGCCATTTGCCAGTGAAAATTTTGTAGCAACAATTTTAAGCATAATCCATAAACCAGCGAGGTAGAAAATTTCATATATAGTAACCGGGTGGCGGGGTATTCCATCTCCCAGTTCAATGCCGGTAAAAAGCGTGGTGGGTACACCGTAAGTCTCTTCCAGAAGCCCGGTGCTGAAACAGCCCAGCCTGCCAATAATGAGTGCGAATATAATGGGGTACACGAACAAGTCACCACTGGCTGTTTTTTCTCCCAGCATTTTTTTTACTGCTTCTACGGCCCACAAGCCGCCCAGGAAGCCACCCAGCACCGTTTTATTCATATAAAAATATAGTAAGACGTTATCAGCCTTTATTATTTGTGGTGGATCCTCCAGCCCGCCCAGGAGCCTGCTACCAGCCAGGGCACCAAAAATGGTGGCGATAATAATCCAGGTTCGGTTGCCTGTTGTAAGCACATCTCCATGTTTCTTCTTTAAAAAAAGGAAATAGCGAAAGCCTGTAAAAAATGCAAGAAATTCCAATATGACATGGAGTAAAATTTTTGTCTCGCCGAAATGCAGGTAGACAGGAAAATTCAGCAACAGCGTCATTAGTTTTGTTTTACCCAAAGTTTTAATTCCGGGTAAGTTTCGTATGCTACCAGCCCGGCATTTTTTGAAATATAAAATTTATAAACCCCTGGAGTGGTTTGAAGAGTACTGTAGTCTAAACATTGAACCTGGTTAAATGTCCTGCTATTCAAAGTGAGGCTATTATAAAATTGTGAACGAAAATAATTGTTGCCCGG
>JBDSWG010000197.1:0-4341 GCA_039926825.1 Ferruginibacter sp. | reverse complement strand
CTAAAACATTGTGCAAAATTGTTCAGCGGAACCAGGAAAAGGAAAAATAAAATGTTGGCGCAAACGAAAGCATGCTTTTTCATGGAAGTAGTTTTTAATTATATCGGATAAATTGTTTCTAAAAGTTGAAGACTAAAATTAATATTAATTCAATCATTATCCAAGTCAATTTGATTGTATATTCTTCAAGGGAGATGTTGAATATTTATAATGGCCGTGACCTGGGTATACAGACCTGTCTTTCTCACCGTTTTTTATAGCCAGGCAGATAAATTAAATCTTTTCCTTTTTTTTGTTACCCACCACGGCAAAGTACATTTGCATAATGCCTCATCTATTAAATAATCCTGTTTATAATGCGCTGATTTCTGGCGATGCAAATTTTAATATTGGCACCAGCGATGTAAAGTTTTTCAATGAACAAGTCTCTCCCTTTGGAGGGTTTAATGATGAATATGAAAATGGCTTCGAAGATTTACATGAACTTTTGCCGCAGGGAAGGAGAATTCTGTATGCGGATCCAAAGCAGGTAGAAATACCAAAGAACTGGAAGTTGAAAGCAGGCATAGGTGGAGTCCAATTTGTGTTGGAGCAATACGTGCCGCAGGAAAAATATACTGCAGAACCAGTGGCGCTTGGCAAAGAAAATATTGAAGCCATGATGCAACTCACGACGCTTACCCGGCCTGGTCCTTTTGATAATCGCACGATTGAATTTGGATCTTATTTTGGGATATTTCAAAACGGGAAATTAGTTGCCATGACCGGCCAACGACTGCATATTTTTGATTTTACAGAGATCAGTGCCGTTTGTACAAATCCCGATTATTTGGGAAAAGGATTTGCTGGCACATTACTTCATCACCAGGTTGAACTAATTCTTAAAAAAGGACAAACGCCTTTTTTGCATGTGCGTGCAGATAATAAAAGGGCAATTGAACTGTATGAAAGAATAGGATTTAAAGTATCAAGGCCAATGAACTTTTACTTTCTTGAAAATTTATAAAGTTTTTATTGTTGTAAATAGGATTTCAAAATATGTGATTTGTCAGGAATTAAATATTGCTGTTTTGTTGTTTTGACCGCAGGTTGGGGCACCACCAACTTCGCCGTATCAATTTAATATGGAATCGTCCATTATTTAATTTACATAATCAAAATGCCCGCTACAATTTTGTAACGGGCACCGGGAATCTTATCAATTTTTTTAGAGTCTATACGCAGTTATTTTCCTGTTTTTATCTTTATAATATATTACACCATTTACATCATCAAAGAGATAATCGGGTTTTTTATCGCCTATTACAACTTTACCTTCTGTTTGTCCTGTTAGCTTATTTACTTTAACCAATCCAAAACCTTTGTCTTCGCCATCATCCACTTTGGTAAGAATAACCTGGTAATTTTTAGAGCCAGATGTCATATTAAAACGTTTAGAGAATTGGGAAGCACCTGCTGCACCAAAATTGCTCCATCTATCTGCCTGATCCATGTGGCTGTTGTATGCAGATGTACCGAAACCAGATTGGCCTGCAGCATATCCATGCGCCGCTGATTGGGTAACGGCCACAGCCATGGTTAAACCACCCATTATTTTACCAGCGGTGCTCACTCCGGGTGCTTTATAAAAAGTGTGGTATTTTTCTTTACCGTCCCAACCTAACAATACCATATTCTGTGCAGAAGAAACCAAAATACCTTCGGACAATAATTCCAGCTGCTGGGGATCTTCTTTATCTTTAAAATTTACTTTGGCGAATGTAGAAACCTCACCACTTGTTTCATCCAGTACTGAAATTTCATTGTCATTGATAACATAATATTTTCCGTCTTTGCGCACATTGCTGCCACCTGTTTTATATCGGAGTGCCTTTCCTATTACATTTTTACCAGAAACAGGATCCTGAATGTTTGTTTCGTCATCAGTAGAATAGATCAATCCTCTTTTCGTCATAACCAGGTTGCTGACCGTACCTCTCACCTTCATGTCTTTCTTATTTACTTCCTCACCCGTTACCACATCAATAATATTTACATAATTGTTACCTTTCTGTTTTGCAGAGGAGACCGCAATCTTTCCTTCATTCAGACTCATATTGGTTATTTTTCCTTTTAGCTCTACAGATTTGGCCCACCTGTTTTTTCCGGTTATGGCATCTATGTAATATAATTCCGATTTTTTCTCATCTGTTGCAAAAACAAAACCTTTGGTATCAGGAATAAAAGATGCAAGGTTATCATCAAACTTAAAAGGTTCACTGAGTAATTTGCCATTTTTTTCATCAATTATTACAAAATATTTATTGTTGAAATAATAAACTCTTTCGCTATCATCAATTTTGAAAAATTTTCCTGAAGTTTCAGTGGAGGCCAGGTTGGCTGCACCTTTCATACTTCCAAATGTTTTAGTCATTGACTTTACATCAGACGCAGTTTTAACCGCTCCCCCAAGCTTACCCAGAGGGCCAGGCATTCTACTGGCTATGCCGCCCACCTTACCTGCACTTTTTAAGTTGTCTTTTGGTTCTTCACCTGCTTTGGTACTTTCTGTAATACCTTCATCTTCCACATTTTCAGTTAATAATTTTTCATTCGGTGTTTTAAAAGGTATGCTGTATACAACGGATCCCTTTGTTGTATTGAGTTTATAAATATTTTTATCTGTAGCAATTAAAAATTCATCGGAAGAAACACTTAACGGACGTGTATTTACAACCTCTGAATTTTTATTGAAAATATCCTGTAGTTTCCAGGCTTCAGTGGCACTGGGAGCATTGATAAAGAAAATAGTCTGTTTATTATTTTCATAAGCCGTTAATAAAAAACCATCCTGGTTGGGCACAGGGTATCGTTTTCCTACCATTTTATATCCCATTTGCCTGGTGTCTGCAACCACTTTTCCGTCTAATGCATTAAGTATTGTTTGTTGCCGGTTAAGCAGGCCACCGCTTACCATTGCTATGTAAGGGGAGTTTGCTATCATCGCAAAATTTTCCTGGTCTACACCGCCAAATTTTTCATTTTTCCAAATAATTTTCCCTGTAACGCCATCAACACCGTAAAGTGCTTTATTTGCTGATACAATTAAATTTCCGACAGGGGATAAACTGAACCAGTCAATCGTGCTTTCAAAATTATTTTTCCAGGCAACTTTGTTATCTTTCATCAACCCTTCATCCACATCTCCCTCTGTTTTATCTGAAGATGTGGAGTTGTTTGTTGCTTCAGTAGCAGTTTCTTCAGTTGCTGCGGGTGCTGAATCAGATTTCACAGCTTCTTTTTGTTCCTTATCCTTTTTCTTTTTCATGAGACTTCCTAACTGCGTAAAGCCTGCTGTCGACAAAGACATTGCAATTAGCAGTAGAATTAATTTTTGCTTCTTCATAACGTTAATTTTAGGTGCTGGTTAATTTATGTCAATACAAATTTATTTTATTATTAAATAAGTTATATACCCTCTGGTGGGTATATTCAAATGAGTTTGGTGTTATTCCTAAGGAGGATGGGTACCTGATTATTTTTCATCGACTTATTTCCTGTTTTTTATAACGGTCGGAAATTTTTTGGTTAGTAGTTTTGCACGATCGGATTTATTTTTATAGGATACAGTGGGATAATCAATCCAGTTGATTAGGAAAAATTCCGGAAGTTTTTCCTTATATCCCCATATCGTCTCGCCGCCGTTTTTTTGCAATTGCAGCACAGCATAAGGCATCCATTTTTAGTACTTAAAACACCAGTATATGCCGGGTAAAAGCAGGAAGTATCACGACTTCTCTTTCTGGCGCAGAAATTTAGCGCACCTGTGAGGGAAGGCGTATCAGTTTTTTCAAAGGGATTCATATCCTTCAAATTACTTTCTTAAAGTTTTAAATGAGAAAGATTGAAAGCAGCAAACCTTTATACAGCATTTTAATATGTAAATGCAATTTCTATGTAATGATAAGTATTATTTTTTTGAAAATTTAAACTAAAAGAACTACAACTAATGCCCGGTAACGAAAGGCTGGTTTCCGGGCATAAAAAAAGTTGCCTGATTTCCCAGGCAACTGATGTCTTTATTATTGCCCTAACTCATTCTTTCCGCAACATAAGCTATAAGGTTTTCATCGCTCATTTTGTTGGAAGTGCTTTCTGTTGTAACGGTATTTTTAAACTGGGGCGTATCTGCCATAAAATGCATAAACTGCTCCTGTGTAATACCCGTTCCCGTCAGGTGCACTTCTTCTGCGTTTTGCATTAAGCTCAGAATTTCTTTAAAGTATTTATTCTGCAAGGTTTTCTCCGCATTGTTTTCATTCTTTTCACTGCTGTTAGCTTCTGCACCAGAATTGCCTGCAT
>JBDSWG010000196.1:0-3603 GCA_039926825.1 Ferruginibacter sp. | reverse complement strand
GTCGGGCATTATTATTAGCTTGTAAGTCCTACTTAGCTAGGCTTTATACTGACGTAGGAGCTTGTTTTTCTTTAGCCTGCAGTAACAATTTTTAGAATTTTTTATAAAGCCTTGTCCCGATAGCCATTGGGATTGCTCAACTTTTGTATCAAGTCAAAAGTGGAATAGTAAAGAAGCTACCGTAAACTAAATTTCCTTGAAAACATAGCTGCTGGCATGTTTTAAAGATAGTTTTAAATTTATCCCGGGCAACAAAGATTCAGAACCCGGATTTTATTCCAATTTTTACAAGAGGTAAAAACGAATTACATTCACGAAAATTTTTTTTTGTTATATCGCATTATTAAAATTCCTGCCCGGCTTGCTCTACATTTTTATTGTAAGATTCTCCGGTTGAATACCCGTCGGTATCTTTCTGAAAAAGGGCCCCTATTGCTTGCCGTCAATCACCCCGATTCTTTTCTTGATGCCATCATATTGTCAACGCTATTTAATGAGCCTGTTCATTCCCTGGCCAGGGGAGATGTATTTAAAAATAAAAAAGCCGCAGCCCTGCTGCATTCTATAAACATGCTGCCTGTTTACCGCCTGAGGGAAGGGGCAGAAAACCTCCAGGAAAACTATAATACTTTTGCCGCCTGCCGGGAAATTTTTAGAAAAAGTGGTGTAGTATTAATATTTAGTGAGGGACTGTGCGAAAATGAATGGCACCTGCGAAACCTTATGAAAGGTACGGCACGGTTGGTGGTAGGTGCCTGGGAAGAGGGCATACCTGTTCGGGTTTTACCTATCGGCTTAAACTATCATTCTTTCCGTGACTTTGGAAAAATTGTGGATATCAATTTTGGAGAGATATTCAATGAAAAAGAAATTAGGCAGGTGGAAGGATTTGGTGAAAAAATAAATCTTTTCAACCAGAAATTATCTTCCGTCTTAAAACCACTCGTGTATGAAATTGATAAAGAAGATAATCAAAAGCGTGCACAAGTTTTCCCGGACAACACCTCAAAAACAACAAAAATAATGCTGGCGCTGCCGGCTATACTGGGTTGGTTGTTACACGCCCCATTATATTTTCCACTCCAAAAATTTGCTTTAAAAAAATGCGGCAAAACCGGCCATTTTGATTCTGTGCTTACGGGATTATTATTTTTTTCTTATCCACTTTACCTGCTCCTTTTCGCACTTATCATTATGTTGCTGGCTTCACCTGTTTATAGCCTCTGGATATTCCTTATGCCTTTACTGGCCTGGAGTTACGTAAAATTTAAAACCCCCGATTACTGCTTCGATTTTAAATATTACCGGCAAAAAAAAAGCCATCCCACTGGAATGGCCTGATATATTATCTAATTTTTTTTATAATTCTTTTGCGCCTTCTACAAGCACGGTAGTTTTATTATTCAGTACTTCTACAAAACCGCTTTGTATCGTGTACACGGCAGTGTTAGTTTTATCTTTCAATATTTTAAGGCTGCCACTTTTCAATGCACTAACCATAGGTGCATGCTTATCCAGCACTTCAAATAATCCACTGATGCCTGGCAACTGCACACCATACACATCGCCGCTAAATATTTTATGTTCCGGTGTTAGAATTTCTAATGTCATTTGTAACAGATTATAGATGATAGATGTTAGATAATAGACAAACCTGGGCTACAGCGTTTTATAAAAACCTAATATCATTTTATATAATTGTAAGGCCTCATCAATAATTTTACCGCCTATATCCGGTTGTAAATATTCAAATCTTTTTGCCAATTCAATTTGCGTCTGTAATTCATTACAAGATCCCATGGCATATTCTAAAAAATGTTTAAACTCTTTGTTTGAACTCCTGCCTGCGCCTTCAGAAATATTGCTCGGTATAGATACTGCCGCTCGTCTTAGTTGAGCAACCAACCCGTATTTTTCTTCTGCTGGAAATTGTAAGGATAAACGATAAACTTCAACTACCAAATCCATCGAACGCTGCCATATCTTCAACTCCAGGAAATTATGCATGATCTTAATATTAGAATGTAAAAATTTAAGTTGAAAACAAATGTTCTTCGTCTATCATCTAAAATCTATAATCTAAAATCTCATTTCATCACTGCGCCGCCGCCATCAACTTCTTGCCTTTTTCAATGGCATCTTCCAATGTACCTACCAGGTTAAAAGCCGCTTCCGGGTATTCATCTACTTCGCCATCCATGATGGAATTAAATCCGCGGATGGTATCTTCTATCGGCACCAAAACTCCCTTTAAACCTGTGAACTGCTCTGCCACAAAGAAAGGCTGGCTCAGGAAACGCTGTACTTTACGGGCACGGCTTACCACCAGTTTATCTTCATCGCTCAATTCATCCAGGCCAAGAATCGCAATTATATCCTGCAACTCTTTATAACGTTGTAATATCAGTTTTACTTTATTCGCTGTATTGTAATGTTCTTCACCCACAATCAGGGGTGTAAGAATCCGCGACGTAGAATCCAATGGATCCACCGCCGGGTAAATACCTAAATCCGCAATCTTCCGGCTTAATACCGTGGTCGCATCCAGGTGGGCAAATGTTGTTGCCGGTGCCGGATCCGTTAAATCATCCGCTGGTACGTATACCGCCTGAACGGAGGTGATAGAACCATTTTTAGTAGAAGTAATACGCTCCTGCATTAAACCCATCTCGGTAGCCAGCGTCGGTTGGTAACCCACCGCACTCGGCATACGGCCCAGCAAGGCAGATACTTCAGAACCTGCCTGCGTAAAACGGAAGATATTATCTACAAAAAACAGGATGTCTTTTCCCTGGCCTTCGCCTTCACCATCCCGAAAATATTCTGCAATAGTCAAACCACTCAAAGCTACACGTGCCCTTGCACCCGGTGGTTCATTCATCTGGCCGAAAACGAAAGTCGCTTTAGATTCTTTCAGATCTTCCATATTTACAGAAGCCAAATCCCATCCGCCTTCTTCCATGCTATGTATAAACTTATCGCCGTAATTCATGATGCCCGCTTCAATCATCTCACGCATCAGGTCATTACCTTCACGGGTACGTTCACCCACACCTGCAAATACAGAAAGTCCGCTATAAGCTTTAGCAATATTATTAATAAGCTCCTGGATCAAAACAGTTTTACCTACCCCCGCACCACCAAACAAACCAATTTTACCACCTTTAGCATAAGGCTCGATAAGGTCGATTACTTTAATACCGGTAAATAAAATTTCATTGGCAGTACTCAGGTTTTCAAATAAAGGGGGCTTGGCATGTATAGGACGGCCACCTTCTTTGCTTACCTGCGGCAGGCCATCAATAGCATCACCGGTTACATTAAACAGGCGGCCTTTAATGCCTTCACCTATCGGCATCGCAATTGGTTTACCAGTATCTATAACTTTAGTTCCCCTTACCAGGCCTTCCGTACCATCCATCGCAATAGTACGCACACTATCTTCACCCAGGTGTTGCTGCACTTCCAGCACCAGTTTATCACCATTCTCCCGGGTCAGTTCCAGGGCATTCAGAATTTCAGGGAGGCTAGAGTCATTATCAAACTGCACGTCTACTACCGCACCAATGATGGATTTAACTTTACCTGTATTAGCCATAAAAA
>JBDSWG010000195.1:0-20095 GCA_039926825.1 Ferruginibacter sp. | reverse complement strand
ACGCAGGTAGATGGGCAGTCTTCTATGCGCATCAGCATTTTCCAGGGCGAGCGGGATTTGGTGGCAGACAACAGGAAACTGGGAGAATTCAACCTCGCCAATATTCCGGGCATGCCGGCGGGCTTGCCCAAAGTAGAAATCAGTTTTCTCATTAATGCTGATGGCATCCTGACTGTTTCTGCAGTAGAGTTGCGCAGCGGCGTTGCCCAGCATATAGAGGTGAAGCCACGGTATGGGTTAGACGATAAAACCGTGGAAGATATGTTGCTGGATTCCATGAACAATGCGCAGGCAGATGTGACAGCCCGTGCCCTGGCAGGAGCCCGTGCCGAGGGAGAACAGCTTCTGAAAACAACGGAGCGTTTTTTACAAAAGAACCAGGAACATTTAAAACAGGAAGAGTTACTGAGCACCGCATCGGCTATGCAGAACCTGCAACTCGCTATAACTATGGAAGATAAAAACCTGGTACAATCAAAAATTGAAGCCCTAAATGAAATCTCCCGCCCCTATGCAGAACGCATTATGGATGCAGCCGTTTCTGAAGCGATGACGGGAAAGAAAATTTAAAAATTAATAATAATAATACCAGGATAAATGCAATGATAGTGATGATCATGCCTGCCTTTACCCCTGATGGTTTAAAAAAGAACCGGACCTGATGAATACCTGCCGGGATGTGAATGCCTGGATAAGTGTTATTTATCATGAGTGCCTTTGCTCCCTTATTATCCATTTCAAAAAACCAATGCGGGTAGACTGCCTGTTGAATTATTAATGTATCAGCAATGGTGAGATTTGTATGTATAATAATTTCCGAACCTGTGTATTTTGAAAGTGAGATGTTGCCATTATTATTTTTCAGGTAAACAAATGGTTTGGTAAAACTGTTTTTATTAATGTCTTCATAAATTTTATCTCCTGTAAATAATTGTATAGCATAAGGTGCTTTATTCACATTGCCCGGTTGCTTGTTATAAAAACTCCAGTCACCAATCATATTAGAGATTTCAAGGCTACCTGTATTATTGGATGAAATAGGTTGTAGAGCAGGAATAGGTATGCCTTTCGGGCTATTGCTTAAGACGCCGGCAATATATTTTACAGGCTTCTGGCCAACCGCAGTGTAAGGTATATTCAGGAGTGTAGCAAAGGCCATATCAGCTAGCACCAGGTAAATCAGGACGGTAAAGTTTTTTTTCATCAGGCAATTTTTCATTACAGCCAAAATAAAAAATTGGATAAGGCTTTGAATAACCAGGGCGTCATAGAAACTTATATTATCAATAATCCATTTCAATTTATTTTCCTGATTGGAATTATACTTAGCGAATTTGATAACAATACTATCCTGATTTTTCAATAAAAATATTAATCCCAGGAGAAATATAATTCCAACCATTACCTGGAAAAAATTTATAATTATGGAGATGGTAATTTGCCGGGCAAATTTTCCCTGTACATAGCGGTTGAGTGAGATAGATGAAAAAATTATGATAGCAAACAAAGAAAAAATTGCATATTCACCTGGAAACCTGACGTATCCTATTAATGGTAAATGGTAAACTATTCGTCCCGGAATGCCACCACCGGCAGCCAGCAGGAAAAATAAAGCCAGGCTAAGGAGAAGCCACTGTTCCCTGGTTTTTTTTCTTACGATGGCAACTACAAAAAAAACAATCATTGTCAAACCTAAATAACCATTCCGCATGGCAATATCTGTAGAAAAAAAGCTATCATTTTTTGTAGTGGAAAAAGGAAGAAGAAAAGAAATATAACTGGGTATGTTGAAGGTGTTTTGAATTTCAGTTTCCGGTGGCTTTTGTATCCTGGTAAAATAAGGAAGTATATCCAGGTAGCCAATGATAAGGCCAGCACAAAGGATTAGCATTAAAAATATTACTACAAAATGGGTGGTAAAATAATTATAAAATTTCCTGGCAAAAGATTCATTCTTTCTATTGTACCACATGAAAATTCCCCAGGAACCAAAAAAATAGATACTTCCAATGATTAATCCGGGGTGTGCAGAAGAAATGAAAAGGTAGAAAAAAAATCCGCTTTGCAGGACATTTTGTAAGGTTGGATTATAGTAGAATTTACGGTAACCCAGGGTGCAAAAAGGCAGGAAGGCAGCTGCTGATATCCAGTTGAAATGTTGCATATGACCCACCATATAACCGCAGCACATATATGAAGCACCAGCTATAACGCAAACGCTTAGGTGCATTTTGTAATTCCTGCAAAGCAGGTACATCCCAAAACCAGAAAGGAAAATGTAAAACATCACTTCCAGTGTAATACTATATGCAGAATATCCAATTGTACCCGCAATCAGCCAGGTAACCGGGCTCCAATATCCAGCATTCATATCTGCATATTGTGGAATGCCAAAATTTATATAAGGATTCCACAAAGGAAGTATACCATCCTGCAGGCTTTCACTCATGAAAAACTTCGGTGGAAAATAACTGGTGAAAGTATCGTTTTTCAAAAAAAACTGCATGCTTATCACGGGCAGAAAAGCAACCACCATCAACAGTAATAAGATAACTGGTTTTTGTATCAGGCTTTCTGTTTTACCCGGTGATTGCATGGGCTAAAATTACATTTTTAAAGTAAGTCAAAAAGATATGACCTGCAAACGAGAATGTTTTGAAATTTACAAGTTCGATTCAGGATAACATTTTATTTCCTGTTTTCATCATCCAGGTTTAAGAGGTCTTTTACGAGGTACAGAGGTCGTTTTTTTACTTCAATAAAAAGACTGGCAATATATTCTCCCAATAAACCGATGGCAAGTAATTGCACACCACCCAGGAACATAACAGCGATGATCAAACTCGCCCAGCCTGGTACTGTGTTTCCATTGTAATATTGAATAAGAGCAAAGAATGCAAACCCGAAGGCCAGTAAAGAAATTAAGGAACCAATCATGAGCGCCAGCCTTAATGGTTTAAAGCCGAAAGAAGTTGTGCCCTTTAAAGCCAGGCGCATCATAGAACCAAAATTATATTTTGTTTTTCCGCTGTGCCGGGGTTGTACATCAAAACCAATCGTGATGGATTTAAAACCTATCCAACTAAATATTCCCCGGATGAATAATTCTCTTTCCTTAAATCTTAAAATAGCGGAGAGTACTTTGTGGTTAAAGGCTTTAAAGTCTGCGACGTTCGGTTCTATTTTAGTATCCGAAATAACATTTAAGAAACGGTAAAATAGATTTGCCGTGGCTTTTTTGAATCCCGATTGATTTTCATTATTCCGGCGGCGTGTAAATACAATGTCATAGCCTTCATGTAATAATTTCAACATTTCCGGAATCAGGCTTGGAGGGTGTTGCATATCTCCATCCATAGTGATAATCTCATTGCCGCGGGCAAATTCCATTCCTGCCATTAATGCATTCTGGTGACCAAAATTCCTGCTGAGAGAAATACACTTAATATTGTCATTGTCATTTGCCAGGAGGCGCACCTGCTGCAGTGTTTCATCTGTACTGCCATCATCTACAAAAATGATTTCGAACGGATGATGCACAATAGATTTCAATGCATCTGCCATTACAGAAATATTTTTTGCTTCATTATAAACCGGAATAATAATACTGAGCATTCAGGATACTTTTTTAGAAATAAAAATAGGCCTTCCTGAGTTAGATGACGAATTTAATTGGGTGCGGAAAGTTTTTGAATAACTAAACGGAATGCTTGCAAGGGAGAGGTAGTATCAGAAAAGCCCGAATAGTGGGCCCCGGGAAGGTACACAGCATTTTGTGTTCCTAACTGCATATTAGCAGGAAATTTTTCCTGGTATTCCCGGTAACCATGATCGCCCTGCAGGATAATGATGGCCTTACCTTTTGTGGCGAGGAGAATTTTGTCTACTATTTTTTTTATTACAGTATTGGTATAAACAATGTAGTTTTTAAAATTCTGAATAGAATTTTCATACCCGGTATAGCTATACATATTCCGAACATCATTTAATTTGCCCGTGCTGTCAAATAGCATAGGAGGGTGGGGCAGCATAAAATGTAAATAATTAAATGCAGGTGTTTCACCTGGCTGGGTCGATGAAAGTTCATCAGATTTTTGGAGCAGGTATCGGGTATCATGTAATACCTGGCTGCTCCATGAATCCTTTAACCAGGAAACATCTAATCCGCGGCCTGCTTTAACGAAGTCCGGTTCTAAAGCATCATAAACCACACTGAAAACTACACTTCGGGTAAGTAAGTGATCGCGATGATAATCAAGGTTAAAAGAAAGAGGCGAAGGCTGTCCGGCCAAAGTGAAGGGACTGTAATTATTAATTTCATACCCGTTATTTTTCAGCAGTTTGGGAATGAATGAATGCCCAATATTAGAAAGCGATATAAGGGGCTTTTTAAATGCGGGAACCTCAGGATCATTTACATAAACAAGTCTTTGCTGCCCCAGCGTAGAAGCCAGGGAAAAAAATGTTTCCCGGTAAAGTGAAGATGCATTACCCGTCACAAAAAAACCGTGTGAGCGCAGGTGATTGCTCAACTTGCTATTATCAAAAAAAAGGTAATTCCTTAGAGAGGTATCAGAGGGGTACATGTCGAATAAAAGGAACCAGATATCCGGCCGCTGGGTAAATTTGGTATCATATAAACGCACGTCCTCACGGGTAAGATATTTTTTTTCTGGTGGAACAGAAATAAAAAACTTTGCAACATCATAGGCCATAAGCATCATAGAATATACCATCCAGAATAATAAAACAGATTTAACAGCACCAGGCTTTAACCAGTAAATTATTGATATTAGAATTGCAAAGGTTGCAACGAAAATGGCCAGAGACTTTACCGGGCTTCCATTGTAGGCAATTCCTGCTGTATCCATTAAAGAGCCAAAAAATAAACCTACAAAGAGAATGGAAGAAAAAGCTGCTGCAAATTTTTTTATATTCCGAAAAAAAAAGCTGGCAATGTATATGACCAAACAGGTGCCGGCCAGGTATAAGAGAAAAGGCACAATGAAATCGCGGGCGGTGATAAAATAGAAAAACTCCAGGCCATAATGAACAAAAAAATAAGAGAGAACAAGTAAGGGAATGAATATATGGTATCTCTCTTTCAAATTATTTACATGTAAAATGAAACAAGATGCGACCATTTTCAAAATTATGCTGTTTCAAAAGGCTGAATTTCTGACCAAATGCTTCCAGGAAATTCTCCCGGGTATATGCTGTAAATATATCTTTCCTTTCCTGCAGGAGCCGCGTTACTTTCTCATCTGTTTTTGGCACAAATTCCACAACCAGTTCGTTGCATGCCCGGGCAAAATATTCGGCCATCATAGGAAAACTAATATAAGCGGTAATGGCAAGGTGATGAACGAGTGCGAGAGCGATGCCAACATCTGCATGTAATCTATCTGTAAGGGATAGACGCTCTTTATTTTCCCAACCGGTGGCAGGGGTAGGCTGGGTAATGCCAGCGGTGAAACAGGTGATATTTATAATTTTTTCTTTTCGTGTTTGCTGGTATAAGCTATCTACAGAAGGCAAATCTTCATCAAAAGCAATTATATGCCGGAAGGAAGAAGATAACAGGAGGCTGTAATGGCCGGCATTACATCCAAAGTCAATGCAAGTTTTTGAATTGTAATTTTCACCGAACCATTGTTGGATAACGGTTTCTTTTTCTTTACCGTAGTTGTCTGCTACATTATCCTGGTAATAATGGTTCCAGCGGGTTAGTTTTTTATTGGGGTGAATAGCTTTAATATTCCTGTGCAGTTGCTCTGCAAGTTGAAGTGCCTTTACCGGGTTAGATTTTTTAGTGGGTACTGTTTGATTACGAGGTTTTGCTGCCGCATTAATTTTTGCCGGTAGTGACAGGTAAAATATATTCTTAAGATTCAAACGGGCTGAAAGAGGAAGCATTTTAAGGGTTGAATACAAGGGCAGGCCATTCATGTGAAAAGTAAACATTTCATTTGCGGCCTTATCATAATACTTCAACAGTAATAACATGATGTAAAATGTTTCGGAAAACTGCTTATATGCAATCCACCCACTTTCACCCTTGTATATTTCAAAAGAAGAATGATCAATAAAAAGGGGTTGGCACCCCCGGAAAATAATATTAAAAGGCGAGGCGTCTTTCAGGATCATACCATGGTTTAAGGCCAGGTATTGAATCTTTAAAGTCAAAAGAGCAGCTTCCTTCCATTGATGAAATGTCCACTCATAAGGATAGGGGGAGAAGGAAATGAATTCGCTCTCCAGGGTTACAATCCCTTCCGCGTCTACCTTGCGGTAAGGCAATATGTAATTTTTCTTTTGCAGCGCCTCTGCAAGGCCGGATGTTTCTAAATGGTTAAAGTGTGGTAAGTAGTCCGGGCTAAGATCCCGGTATATATATTTTTCTTCTCCCTCTGTGAAATACACCCGGGCAGCAGGATCCTTAAACGATGCAGCATGATTAATTTTCTTCTTCAATATCCTGGCCTTTGTTTTTCCTGGAAAAAATACTGGCAATACCATAGCGAATGCGCTTTACAAATACGCCGGCGGCTACAGCTGCCCCTATGATCATCTGGATTAGCATGCTGCCGGAACCCGGATCAATATATAGAAAAGTAGTCATGACCATTTAAAGTTTTCTAAAGTTATATAGTATTGCCTGCGAAATGCATCCGCTGTACATATTTCCCGATAACATCAAATTCAATATTCACTTTATCGCCCGGTTTTACCTGCTGCATATTCGTGTGTTCAAAAGTATATGGAATTATGCCAACCGTAAACTTGTCTTCTTCCAGGTTAAAAATAGTCAGACTGATGCCATTGAGGCATATAGAACCTTTTTCAATAACCAGGTGCCGGAAACGCCCGGGAATGCGAAAGCAATATTCCCAGCTACCCTCTTTATCTTTTACTGTTTCGCAAACGGCGGTGGCATCTACATGCCCCTGCACAATATGGCCATCCAGGCGGCCATTCATTTGCAGACAGCGTTCCAGGTTTACGATAGTTCCCGGGGCCCAATCCTCCAGGTTGGTCACTTCCAGGGTTTCTAATATGGCAGTAACTATATGCTCATTTCCTTTAATGGCTTCTACCGTGAGGCAGACACCGTTATGGCTCAGGCTTTGATCTGGTTTTAATTCATGGGCCATGGAAGATTGCACCCGAAAAGTTTTATTTGTACCCTTCCCGGCTATTCCGATTATAATTCCTGTAGCCTCAATAATGCCTGTAAACATTTTGCAAATTTCCAGAAAATCCCCCGTAAATATGATTTATTCTCAATTTTGTTATTATCTTTGCCGCCCTGCCGTAACAGGCAGTTATTATTTCACCTAAAGGAGGTATTTACATGTTAATTATTGATTCTAAAGACTGCGAAAACATTGACAAGGCGCTCAAGAAGTACAAAAAGAAATTTGAGAAAAGCCGTATCCTGTTGCAACTGAGGGAGAGGCAAGCGTTCATTAAGCCATCTATAAGGAAGCGTACGCAGGTGCTGAAGGCTGTTTACAAGCAGCAGTTGGAAGCAGGTAAATTTGAAAAATAAGCCTTAAACGCTTTTTATATAATATTACATACCGGTAACTAGTTATAACTTTGGTTACCGGTTTTTTATGTCCCAACATTTGACAGGCGCCATATCATCTTTCATCCAATACCTGCAGTTTCAGAAACGCTACAGCGTACATACGGTAACTTCTTACAAGAACGACCTCCAAAGTTTTTTTCATTTTACAGAGGTAAATTTCGGTGAAACGGAACTTGCTGACGTTAAACCTATTTATATACGATCCTGGCTGGCAGAAATGAAAGAACAGGGTTATGCAAGCAAGACCCTGAACAGGAAAATAAGTGCATTAAAATCTCTATTTAAATATTTAATGTGGCAGGGAATAGTTACAAGCAGCCCCATGGGCACGATTATCAGTCCTCGCGTGCCAAAGCGGTTGCCGCAATACGTGGAAGCCAAAGACGTAGAAATCTTATTTACTTATGTAGAATTCCCGGAGACTTTCGAAGGCCTGACAGATAAATTGATACTCGCACTATTATATTATACCGGCATCCGGAAAGCTGAGCTCATCAACCTTAAAGATATCCACACGGATACGGCACAATCCCAAATTAAAGTTTATGGCAAAGGCGGAAAAGAACGCATCATTCCTCTTAATTCTTCAGTTTGTACACTGGTAAAAGCTTACAGGGTTGCAAAAAAGGGAATAGGGAACAGTATCAATACGGTTAATTTGCTGGTAAATCATGATGGGCGACCCCTGGAGCCCCGCAATGTTTACAGCCGGGTAAAGAAATACCTTTCAATGATTACTACGATTGACAAAAAAAGCCCACACATACTGCGTCATAGCTTCGCCACACACCTGACGAATAATGGTGCAGATATAAATGCGGTAAAAGAATTACTGGGGCACAGCAGCCTGGCCGCCACCCAGGTTTATACCCATAACAATATTGAAAAACTAAAAGACGTTTATAAAAAAGCCCACCCGCGGGCGTGAGCCGGGTAACCTTAATTTTTTTTTGAATAACCCCCATCTTGTATTAACTTAGGATTTCAAAATATACCTCAAAACAACCCTTGTATTTGCCTATGCATTGACGTTTACCTATCACATTTTTTGTTTCACACAATTTAAAACAGCGTGCTATGAACGTAAACATTCAAACAGTACATTTTGATGCAGACTCTAAATTATTGATGCATATTGAGAAAAAAATTGAAAAACTTGAACAGTTTCATGACCGGATAACGAAGGTGGACGTGTATTTGAAGCTAGATAACATTGTACACAATATAAAAGATAAGGTAGCAGAAATTAAAGTGAATATACCCCGTCATGAGTTTTTCGTAAAGCAATCTTCCAAATGCTTTGAAGAAAGTTTTGACGGAGCACTGGAAGCTGTAATTAACCAGATTAAGAAGAAAAAAGACAGGTTGGCAGCCTGAATATGGCCTTAAAAATTTATTAAAAATCCTGCCGGTCCGGCAGGATTTTTAATAAAAAGAAAAACAAAAAATGGTACAAAATTTTTTAGGGCAAAGTTTTTCTATTCATGTAATTCTCTTACCTTTGCCTTCCCAAAAAAAGGCTTTTGGGCTTTTTTTTTGAAGGAAGTTTTTTGATCAGATCTTTTAAATAGTTTGAAAGCATATTTTTAAGCCGAAATAGCTCAGTTGGTAGAGCAACTGATTTGTAATCAGTAGGTCGCTGGTTCGACTCCAGTTTTCGGCTCAAGTTCTTTGTAAGATTGTGAAGCCGAGATAGTCCCTACACATTGTAGGGACAACTGATTTGTAATCAGTAGGTCGCTGGTTCTCCCTACACATTGTAGGGACAACTGATTTGAAATCAGTAGGTCGCTGGTTCTCCCTACAAATTGTAGGGACAGTTTTCGGCTCAAAATCTTTGTAAGACTGTAAAGCCGAGATAGTCCCAACACAGTGTAAGGACAACTGATTTGTAATCAGTAGGTAGCTGGTTCTCCCTACAAATTGTAGGGACAGTTTTCGGCTCAAGTTCTTTGTAAGACTGTAAAGCCGAGATAGTCCCTACACAGTGTAGGGACAACTAATTTGTAATCAGTAGGTCGCTGGTTCTTCCTACAAATTGTAGGGACTATTTCGGCTCAAAATCTTTGTAAGGCTGTAAAGCCGAGATAGTCCCTACACAGTGTAAGGACAACTGATTTGTAATCAGTAGGTCGCTGGTTCTTCCTACAAATTGTAGGGACAGTTTTCGGCTCAAGTTCTTTTGACATAATTTACAGGTATTCGGGCAGTTACCAGAGTGGCCAAATGGGGCGGACTGTAAATCCGCTGTCTACGACTTCGGTGGTTCGAATCCACCACTGCCCACAGTTCTTTGGTTTAAAATTTTATTAGCGGAAGTAGCTCATTTGGTAGAGCGGTAGCCTTCCAAGCTTCAGGTGGCCGGTTCGAGCCCGGTCTTCCGCTCAGGAATAAAGTCACCCGATGGGTATCGGGAGTTCATTAAGTCAATGGTCATTAAGTCAATGGTCAATGTGGATATTTCGGTTTTAATGAGACCAATGACTTAGTGACAAATGACCATGTAAAACCCGCCGTCGTAGCTCAGGGGTAGAGCACTTCCTTGGTAGGGAAGGGGTCGTGAGTTCGATTCTCACTGATGGCTCAGAGAGACGGCAAAAGAAATTGGAAAAGGTCGTGAGTTCCCTGCCTGATTGCTTCAGGCAGACAGGGATTCTCACTGATGGTTCAGAGACGGCCTTAAATAATTAATAATTATTAATTATAAAGATGAAAATGTATAAGTGAGTGACCCACCACGGCGGACAGGCACAACGAAATAAATAGCTGTGAAGCTGGAAAAATAAATAAGTCAATGGTTTAATGACTTAAACTAAAAACCAATTTTAAACACTTCCGATAGCTATCGGGATTAAAAAATATACAATGGCAAAAGAATCCTTCAAAAGGGATAAACCCCACGTAAACGTTGGAACTATTGGTCACGTAGATCATGGTAAAACAACATTAACAGCCGCTATAACCGATATTTTGTCTAAAAAAGGTTTGGCGGTGAAAAAAAATTATGATGATATTGATGGTGCTCCTGAAGAAAAGGAAAGAGGTATCACTATTAATACCGCACACGTAGAATATGCTACGGCTGCACGTCACTATGCTCACGTAGATTGCCCGGGTCATGCGGATTATGTAAAAAACATGATAACCGGTGCTGCGCAAATGGACGGAGCTATTCTTGTGGTGGCTGCAACTGACGGCCCTATGCCTCAAACAAAAGAGCACATCTTGCTGGCCCGCCAGGTGGGTGTTCCCCAGATTGTGGTATTTATGAATAAAGTTGATTTGGTGGATGACCCTGAATTGCTTGAACTGGTAGAAATGGAAATCCGTGAATTGCTGAGTTCTTATGGCTTTGATGGTGACAACACACCAATCATCCAGGGTTCTGCTACCGGTGCACTTGCCGGTGATGAAAAATGGATTGCTAAAATTGACGAACTGATGGACGCTGTTGACAGCTACATTCCATTACCTCCCCGCCCGGTTGATTTACCTTTCCTGATGAGTGTAGAGGACGTGTTCTCTATCACTGGTCGTGGTACTGTGGCTACTGGTCGTATTGAAAGAGGTCGTATTAAAGTAGGTGAGGCCATCGAAATCGTTGGTCTGATGGATAAGCCTTTACCATCTACCGTTACTGGTGTGGAAATGTTTAAGAAATTGCTTGACGAAGGTGAAGCTGGCGATAACGCAGGCCTGTTGTTACGTGGTATTGAGAAATCTCAAATCCGTCGTGGAATGGTTCTTTGCAAGCCAGGCTCTATTACTCCGCATACTGAATTTAAAGGAGAGGTTTATGTGTTGAGCAAAGAAGAAGGTGGACGTCATACGCCTTTCTTCAACAAATATCGCCCGCAGTTCTATTTCCGTACGACTGACGTTACAGGTGAAGTAACCCTGAACGCCGGAACTGAAATGGTTATGCCTGGTGATAACACCAACCTTACAGTAACGTTGATTCAGCCTATTGCAATGGAGAAAGGTCTGAAGTTCGCGATTCGTGAAGGTGGTCGTACCGTAGGGGCCGGCCAGGTGACTGAAATACTTAAGTAAGAAGTAATTTCATATACGTCATTAGTCATTAGTCATTAGTCCATGAATGAAAATTCGGCAGACAATTGACCAATGACTATTGATTTTTTATACGGGCATGGTGCAATGGTAGCATACGGGTCTCCAAAACCTTTGATCTGGGTTCGAATCCTAGTGCCCGTGCAGAAGAAGATGTGGAAGGATTCAGTTGTGAGGTCCCGATAGCTATGGGAGAGGGGTGAGGAATGAGGGATGAGGATTGAGGGTTAAGGGTTTTGAGTTGAGAGTTGCGGGTTGGCATTGGTCTAAAATCTAAAATCTAAAATCTGTTATCTAACAACTTTTTAAAGCGCCATTGGGATAAATGAAGTGGGAGCGCAGTTTATAATATAATTAATATACTAAGTACTCAATACTAAGTACTAAAAAAATAAAATATGAACAATTTCGGCGTTTTTGTAAAAGATTCTTACCATGAACTGGTAGAGAAAGTGACCTGGCCCAAATGGGACCAGTTACAGCAGTCTACTATGATTGTTTTGGGAGCAACCATTCTCATTACTTTATTAGTAGCCCTGATGGACTTTATTGCCAATAATGCTATGAAATTTATTTATTCTTTATTCCAGTAATTATGACGGAAGAAATAACCCAGGATACAACAGAAAAGCAGGAGAAAGAAAGCAAGTGGTACGTATTACGTGTCGTGAGTGGAAAAGAGCGCAAGATAAAAGAATACCTGGATAAAGATATTGTGCGCAACGGCTGGGATAAGGTCGTTCAGCAAATTTTTCTCCCGGTAGAAAAAGTATACAAGGTGTTGAATGGGAAAAAAGTAATGCGGGAGCGTAACTTTTACCCTGGATATATTATGATTGAGGTGTCAGACAATAAGTTGAGTGATGATATCATCCAGCACATCAGCAACATCAGTAATGTAATGCATTTTCTTACGGATGGTAAAGGCTCTAAGGGCAATATTATTTCCTTGCGTAAAGCTGAAGTAAATAAAATGCTGGGTAAAGTAGATGAAATGAGCGATGCCGGCGGTATGACCATGAGTGAGCCATTTATCATCGGTGAAACCATCAAAATTATTGATGGGCCATTCAACGACTTTAATGGAGTAATTGAAGAAGTGAGTGATGAAAAGAAAAAACTAAAAGTACAGGTAAAAATATTTGGCCGGGCCACGCCTGTGGAACTGAGCTATATGCAGGTAGAAAAAATTAGTTAACCTTAAAAATTAGTTTTTATGAAAAAATTATTTTCTCTTATTACAGTATTGGGTTTTTGCGGAACATTAATGGCCCAGCCGCCGGATATTAAAGCAGAAGAAGGTATGACCTTTGGTGCCGTTGTAACTAAGGATAATGCAATAGAACCCAAAGACCTGGCAAAAGTTGCCGCAATGGATGGTGAAGCGACTGCACCCGTAAAAGTGAAAGGAAAAGTTATTGAAGTATGCCAGGCAGAAGGTTGCTGGTTGAAAATGGAAACACCCCAGGGCGCCATGATGATACGAATGAAGGATCATGCATTCTTTGTACCGACCTCACTCAACGGTGAAAAAATTGTGGTGGAAGGTACCGTTACAATGAAGGAAACTACTGTTGCTATGTTACGCCATTACGCAGAAGACGCCGGTAAATCTAAAACAGAAATTGCTGCCATTAAAGAGCCCAAGATGGAAATGGTGATGCAGGCAACCGGTATATTAGTTTTATAAAAAAGGTCTCCGGGCAAGGTTAGTTTTTTTAATCCGGTATTATAACCTTGTTGATTTATTTTTAAGATGCTAAGTATAGATATACTTTTGAACGAAGTTTCAAAAATTAGAATGGTAGGATTATATTAAGCATTCACGGGAGTATATGTTATTTAATTCTTTAGATTTTGCAATTTTTCTTCCTATTGTATTTGTATTATATTGGTTTGTAACCAATGGGAACCTGAGACTGCAAAATTTTTTAATTGTCGCGGCCAGTTATTTGTTTTATGGTTGGTGGGATTGGCGTTTCTTATCACTTATTTGTTTTAGTACCTTACTTGACTTTTCTGTCGGCCTCGGATTAGCACGACAAACAAATGAAGTTAAAAGAAAACTTCTTCTTTACGCCAGCGTGGTTGTGAATCTTGGCCTGCTCGCATTTTTCAAGTACTACAATTTTTTCCTGGACAATTTTATAACTGCATTTTCATTTTTTGGAAAAGAAATTTCAGCCAGTTCTCTAAATATAATTTTACCGGTAGGGATAAGCTTTTATACTTTTCAGACGTTGAGCTATGTTATAGACGTTTATAAAAAGAAATTGGAGCCTACGAAAGATTTAATTGCATTTTCTGCATTTGTAAGTTTCTTCCCACAACTCGTTGCTGGCCCTATTGAAAGAGCGGCAAATTTATTACCTCAATTTTATGTGAAGCGTCACTTCGACTATTCTAAAGCTGTTGATGGATTAAAACAGATATTATGGGGACTTTTTAAGAAAATCGTCATTGCAGATAATTGTGCAGAATATGCCAATATTATTTTTAATAATTCTGCTACATATCCGGGTAGCACTTTATTCTTAGGCGCAATTTTTTTTACTTTCCAGATTTATTGTGATTTTTCGGGATATTCAGATATTGCCATTGGAACTTCCCGGCTCTTTGGGATTAACCTGATGCAAAATTTCAATTACCCATATTTTTCCCGGGATATCGCAGAATTTTGGCGTCGTTGGCACATATCCCTTTCTACCTGGTTTAGAGATTATTTGTATTTTCCCCTGGGAGGGAGCAGGGGCGGAACCTGGATGAAAGTAAGAAATACCTTCATCATCTTTATTGTAAGTGGATTCTGGCATGGCGCCAACTGGACGTTTATAATATGGGGCGCTTTGAATGCTATTTATTTTTTACCCTTATTACTTACTAAGAATAACCGCATTAATTTAGATGTAGTTGCACAAGGCAAAACCCTACCCAGCCTTAAAGAATTTTTCTTAATGCTGCTCACTTTTGGTTTGACAGTATTCGCCTGGATATTTTTCAGGGCAAACTCTGTTAACCACGCCTTCAATTATATTTCTGAAATATTTTCGTCTTCCTTTTTTACTACTCCGCAACTAGGCATGTTAAACAGGGTTTGGATTACAATAGGATTTATATTCATTCTTATTTTGACAGAATGGTCCGGAAGACAACAACAATATGGGCTGGCAAATATTGGATTAAGGTATAGCCGCCCGGTAAGATATTTAATTTATTATGCTATAATTTTTGCAATTTTCTGGTTTGGCGGTAATGAACAGGCATTCATTTATTTTCAGTTTTAATTTAATTGCAGGTATGAAAATGTTTTTGAAAAAAACGATTCTTTTTTTGTTCATTCCCTTTGTACTGGGGTGCCTGTTTTTTAGCATCTTGATATTTGCAATGAAAAATAAAACAAAATCATTTCAAATAAACGATAATATTACGGAAGTATTTATTGGAGATTCTCATATTCAAGGTACTATTAAAGACAGTTTACTTCCCCGCGGTATAAACATTGGCAATAGTGGCGAATCTTATTATTTATCTTATTTTAAACTGGTGAAACTTCTGGGTTCAAATGCCAATATTCAAAAGGTATATTTGGGTTTCAGCTATCATAATATTTCGGGATACTACTATGATTTTGTCTATGGAAAGTTTTCTTCCTCAGTTGTACCAAGTTATTATTACATTCTTCCTGCGAATGAACAAATGAAATTGTTGGTTTACAATTATAAAACCTTACCTGCTTTCTTAAAAAATTCGATTAAATCGGCCGCTGACATTCTTAGAAATCGGGTTGCCTTTGAAGGGGGCTATATTAATATTTTTGATAGTTCCAGGGCAGATAGGAAATCAATGGATAAGCGAATAAATTTCCAGTTTTATAAAGAAGGGGAAATTTATCCATTCTCCTCTTTAAACCTGGATTATTTAAATAAAATTTCGGCTTTATGTAAAGAACATCATGTTGAATTAATTTTAGTAAGTACACCACTTCATCCGTATTTCTTAAATAAAATACCTGTAGAATATATTAGGAAATATGATTCAATTATTTATAATGGTAATTATCATGTGATAGATTTACATCGTATGCTGAAGCATGATGATGAATTTATTCCAGATGGAGATCATGTTTCTGTAAAAGGGGCAATGCTAACCACGAGGAAATTCTTAGCACTTGATTCAGTCAATTTGCCTGTAAATAATGATGGCCATCCAATACATGAGGGCAATTAATTAGGTCCTGTCCTTTTCTTCATTCAATCGGTAAATGCTTAATTAATTAAACTTACAATTTATAGAAATAGTTTTTTTTGTATTTCTAAAACGATAATTCCCCGAACCCACGCTGGTATATATTTCAATGTATTGCTTTTCCTCGTTTGTATTCCTGTAAGTTTGCATAGGTACTATGAATAAATTAGTAATGACCATCACCCCGGCATGGCGCAAATAATATTAAAATATACCTGGTTTGTTTTTCGGTTTACCCTCACCTGGGTTGTTATCTTTTTTTTCGCCCGCTTGGCTTTTCTTCTTTCTAATACACGGCAGGTGTCTGAGGCCGGAGTAGGGGAGTCATGCAAATCTTTATGGTATGGATTAAAAATGGATGCCAGTATGGCGTCCTATCTCACAATTCCGGTTATACTTCTACTTTTGTCAGGCATTATTATTCCAGTTTTTCGTAAACCAGTTTTCTTTAAAATTTACACAGGAATATTAGTTGTAGTGATTACACTAATGGTGCTGGCAGATGCGGGCATTTACCAGGCCTGGGGCAACCGGCTTGATGCAACACCGCTTAAATATCTTGCTCATCCGAAAGAAGCGTTTGCCTCTATCAGTAATCTTCCCCTCGCCTGGATCGCCATTGTTTTTATTATCGTCTTATTAATTGGCATCAAATTATTCAACCGATTTTTTGAACAGAAAAGAACTCTAATTGAAAATCCAAAGCATAGGTTAGGCCTTGCCGTTAGCTTAATACTACTAGCTGGCCTGTATGTAATTCCTATCCGTGGCGGATTCCAACTGGCACCTATGAACCAAAGTGCTGTTTATTTCTCCCAATCTAATTTTGCAAACCAGGCTGCTATTAATGCACCCTGGAATTTTATTTATGCCCTCCGCCATAATAAAGACAATGGCAAGAATCCTTACAATTTTTTACCTGAAGCCCAGGCTTCAATGATTGTAAAAGAATTGTATGCTTCAGAAGGTAGGACCCGGCAAATATTAAGGGATACTACTTCTCCGGTTAACCTGGTATTTATTGTATGGGAAAGCCTCACGTCAAAAATTGTAAACCTGGACTATGAGAGCAAGCCTGTGACGCCAGGCTTGAATAAACTTTCTAGAGAGAGCATTTATTTTTCTGATATTTATGCCAGCGGAGATCGAACAGATAAAGGTATTGTTGCTGTGCTGAGTGGGTACCCGGCCCAGCCTGTTACTTCCATTGTGAAAATTCCCACCAAGGCAGCGAGCCTGCCCATGCTGAGTAAAGAATTGTCAAAGGCAGGCTATAAAAATTATTTTTATTATGGCGGGGAACTTGAATTTGCCAATATCAAAGCTTACCTGTTGCAGGGGAATTTTTCACGATTTATTTCCATTGCTGATTTTGAAGGTAAGGATCAAAATTCTAAATGGGGTGCTCATGATGGGGTAGTGGGCGAAAGGCTGGCAAAGGATATCCATAATTTTACCGCGCCCTTTTTTTGCACCTGGCTTACCCTCAGCAGTCATGAGCCCTTTGAAGTGCCGGTGCCAAAATATTATAATGGAGATGATGAAGAACACAAGTTTTTGAATGCCCATCATTATACAGATAGCTGTGTTGCTGGTTTTATAAGTTTTGCTAAGCAACAAACCTGGTGGAAAAATACAATGGTCGTTATTGTCGCAGATCATGGTCATCGTATACCGCATAAGGCAACAAAAGAGGATGATTATAAAATTCCTTTGTTGATTTTGGGCGGAGCAATAAAAGATACAGTGGAAATAAATACAGCCGGATCGCAAACAGATATAGCGGCCACAATTTGGGCACAGTTATCTAAGAATAAAAACCCTTTTACCTGGAGTAAAAATTTGCTGGACAGCAGTATACATCACTGGGGCTATTTCAGTTTCACTGATGGATTCGGATTTTCCACCACTTCTTCCGCATTTATTTATGATAATGTAGGTAACCGATTTATAGAAAAGCGTGGTGCCGTTACAGATACTATGTTGAATTACGGCAAATCTTTGTTACAAAAAATAATGGACGATTATTATCTACGGTAAATATTGCATCAATTATTTAATATCGGCTCTTATGTAGCAGAAGAACAGGAAGTAGGTACGGTATATTTTTACAATGTTTCTGTTAGAAACAGGAATTTATTCTATAATTATTTTTAGGGATTGTTTAAAACCATTTTCAGAACTGGCGACAACGATGTACATGCCTGCCGGGGCAGTTTGCATGTCAATTGTTTTCATAGCCTCCGTAAATTGAATGGTGTGCTTTTGGGAATAAAATAAGCGGCCATTTATGGAGATCACCAGGAGATTATATGTTGCTTCCGGCATGCCGGAAAAAAAGATATTTAATTTTTTACCTGTTTCTAAGGTGCTGTAAAAATGTCCTTTGTTTATCTTTTCTTTAACCTGTACGACAGCGCTGTACTGTACCCGGCCATTTAAACTGGTAGCTTTAACACGGTAAAAATTGTCTCCCTTCGTGGGATATTTATCCTGGAAAAAATAATTTCCCCTGGCTGTTAATGCAGGCAGCAACCTCCCCAGGCTTGTAAACTGGATACCATCCAAACTTCTTTCAATGATATAATTATTTATGTCCAGTTCATTTTCTACATGCCAGGCAACTTTCACAGTATTTTCATTGCCATGATTTGCAGTCACAGATGTAAAGGTTACAGGTAACAGCGCAACTTGTTCAAATATAATGCTGAAGCGGTTGCTGGCATAGGATGCGGCTTCCGAATTAATTGTGAAGTCCAGGGTTGTGCCCGCTGATAAATTTATTGGAATGGAGGTAGAAAGATAACTATCCTTCAGGAAAGCTATTCTACCCGCAGTATTCATATTTATATTGGTAAACAACCAGCGATAGGATTGAGCTCGCATACCCGTCATGGTAAGGTAGAGCGTATCAAAAGGGCCCATCGTATTTCTTCTCTCCACCATCAGGTAACTGCCATCACGTTTAAGGCTAATATTTTCAGCGCTGTTGGTCATTTTTAATGCATCATCATAATCTACTGCATTGCTGTATATATCCTCGTAGTCAACCAATATACCATCCACCATTGCAAAAGAATCGGCCACAGGTATGAGCACGTTTGCACGGAAGCTTTCCGGGTTTCCTGTTGGGAGTTGTGGAGTATTTTCCAGAGGCCCCTTCACGGTTGAATTTAAAGGCATTTTGTTACCCGAAAAGAAAAAGCTGGAAAAGCTATTTTTAATATTTGGAAGTTTAATAATTTTATTATCAGCAAGTCTCTCCTCGTGCATTTTATAATCTAAGTTGCCTGAAGTTGCAGACGCATCAAAGATTAAATTCTTTAAACCTGCGCCGGGATGTGCTATGTCATCAGAAAAAATTGCAAGCAATAAAATTGCAAGGCTACAAATGCGGACTATGTGCTGTATAATTATTTTCATACCGGTTGTATAATTGTTAATAGTAAAACATTACATGCAACGGTAATTCCAGGACAGGAGCAGGAGACAACGTGTAGAAATAATAAACTGGAAAGCTGTACAAACAAGTTTAGGGGTTGCTGATACAAGCGGTTATCCGGATAGAAGATTGGGAAATTCAGGAGGAAAAGGAAAGGAAAACCGTGGCTGGTAAGCTATCGGCCGGTAAACAGGATGTAAAACTAATAATAGTTTTTACAATTCAAAACTTTTTGCAATATTTTTTTATGCATTGTTGTTTACATCCCCACTATTAAGCATTTCAACCCACGGTAAATCTATGATTTACCGCGGGGCCATTTGAAATCTCTTTCTTTATGATTATATGTCACTTACACCTGGCCATTATGGGCAAACAGTTTCATTTCAGGAGATAAACGCTAAAACATTCTATATAATTCGCGGCAAAAAAATACGCTGTTTAAGATTACAGGTGAAATAGGAAAACCTGGTCCCGAAAAAAATGATTTTAAAATTTATTTAGTCTTCACTTCTTTCATCAACTCCTGTACAGCAACTTTCAATTGTTCATCGGTTCCTCTTGCCTGCCAGTCCGGTAGATTTTCTACAATAATATCTGGAATTGCCGGCCCCAATTCCTGGTTTTGATCCGTGGCTTTGGTATACCAGCCCCTACCCGGCAACCGTATAAAAGATCCGTCTATAAATCCTTTGCCACCGGTTGAAATTACAGATCCATTTGTCGGCATACCCACTAATTTT
>JBDSWG010000194.1:0-6619 GCA_039926825.1 Ferruginibacter sp. | reverse complement strand
TTTTCCGCGGCGTTGTCATTTCACCCAAAGGCGCTATGCCAGGCCCATATACGGCAAACCAGGTTTCATTACTATGCGCAATGATGCCTTTGTGGCTCGTCCATTCTGCCTCCAGGCCGCGGCCATGATCAGTGGTTATAAGCAGATAAGTATTATTTTTATAAAATGGATCCAACTGCAAGGTTTGCCACAAATCTTGTATCATTTCATCGGCTTTGCGGGCAGCATCCAGGTATAAATCATAGCGTGACGCATGTGCCCATTCATCCGCTTCTCCCAGGGAAATGTACAAGACCCGCGGTTTTTTCATTTTCATATATTCCTTTGCAATAGCATAAGTGAGGGCATCATACCGATCTGTTTCCCATAGCGCAGGCAGGCGTGGCTGCATATCATTCAATACCTGCATCGTGTGGTTTTTTGTCAGCAAGTCTTTTGGCAATGGCAGGTTACCATAACTGAGAAAAAATTCCCCTTTTTTCGGATTTAAAATGTCTCCGAATTTAGTCCAGTTGGTGAAAGCTGCTACCTTATTTTTGAAGCCCGGCTGCCGGCTGATAAACCCCAGCACGTGTTCGTTGACGTTAGCCCCGCCATCATTATTTTTTATGGCTGTGTCTGCAAAGCCGCTGAAGATTTCATTATAACCCGGGTAAGAATAGGCGTAAGGATTTTTTAGCTGAACAATATTATCATAAGCACGGTTGCCATAAACCTGTCCCTGCTTTACCAGTATGCCCCAAATAAAAGGAAAAATTTTCTCTCGTCTTTCTGCTTCAGTAGCTGCCCAGTAGGCATGCATCGTTTCTGCCGAATCTGCCTGGATATATTTTGAAGAAAATAATAATTTTTCATCAGCTCCTTTAAAGAGTTCCTGCCAGCGTATACCATCTATTGTAACGACAACAAGATTTTTACCTGCCTGCTGGGTAAAAGCAGGTAAGCTGCATAAAAGTATAGCCAGGGAGATGAAATATTTCATATTTATTCTACGCGATATATTTTAATAATATTTGTTGGCAGGTGTTCAGCCACCGGCGTACTCCCGGTGTTTACAACCACATCATCTTTCTTGATGAAACCCCTTTCTTTCAGAATATTAAGTTGATCAAACATGATTTCATCGAGGCTTTCTTCTTCAGCATAATAAAATGCCCTGACACCCCAGCTCAGGCTGAGCTGGTTAATGAGACTTTTTTCTTTACTAAAGATGTACAAGGGTGACCGTGGCCTGTAACTGCTGAGCATGAAGGCGGTATAGCCACTCTGTGTCATTCCAATAAGGGCATGTGCTTTAGAATCTTTCGCCAGTTTACATGCACTATAGCAAATAGCATCACTGAGAAATGATGGGGAATGCGACTGCGGCTCCATTATATCATCCCGGTCATAGGTGTACATAGTGCGTTCTACCTCCATTATAATTTTGCTCATCATTTGTACTACCAGCGTAGGGTAGGCGCCACTGGCAGTTTCGCCACTAAGCATAACAGCATCGGCGCCTTCCAGTACAGCATTGGCAACATCACTCACTTCACTACGGTTAGGTTTAGTTCTGTCCATCATGCTCTCCATCATTTGCGTTGCCACAATAACGGGCTTGGCACGATGCATACATTTACGGATTATTTTTTTCTGGATCAAAGGCACCTGTTCAATGGGTATCTCTACACCAAGGTCACCGCGTGCCACCATGATGCCATCGCTTTCCACAATAATGTCCCGGAGATTTTTCAATGCTTCCGGCATTTCAATTTTTGCTATGACTTTTATCTTACTTCCCTTGTCCCGGAGTTTTTGTTTCAGATCCGTAATGTCTATTTTTTTCCTTACAAAGGATAGCGCTAACCAGTCTACATCCTGTTCTATAATAAATTCCAGGTCCTCCAAATCTTTTGCTGTAAGAGAGGGCATTGTAAGTACACTATCCGGCAGGTTAACCCCTTTCTTTGGCAGCAATTTCCCTCCGAGTGTAATGCTTAGCTTAACTTCTTTATCATTTAAAACCTTTTCTACTTTTAATTCCATTTTACCATCATCCAGGAAAATGCGTTCACCAGGTTTTACATCGGTCGTAAGATTAGGGTAGGAGACATACAGTTTCTTATTCGTGCCCACCATTTTTTCCGTGGTAAAAACAATTTCCTTCCCGTCTTCCAATAATACTTCATTATTTTCCAGCTCACCCACGCGGAGTTTTGGCCCCTGCAGGTCTGCAAGAATAGCGATGTTGAAGGGCTCTTTCACGGTTATTTCGCGGATGATTTCTATAACACGTTTTTTGTTTTCGTGGCTGCCATGGGAAAAGTTCAGGCGGAATACGTTTACCCCGGCACGCACCATTGATAAAAGTGCGTCGTAATTATCACAGGATGGCCCAACAGTAGCCACGATTTTTGTTCTTTTTTGTGAATGTGCAATACCGGCTTTTTTATCCATTTCCGTGTGCAGGTATTTGCTAATATTTTTTCCCAATGTTTATTTATTTTTTTTGATGTGAACAGGATAAATGGAAATATTAAAATAATTTTTTCCATTAAGAAGTTGATTTCATTTAGGTTGCCAGTATGTGCACAATTTTCATCCATTCTTCGCTGATGCGTTGTTTCTTTTTTACAGCATCGCTCAGGGGAATGTAATTCATTTTATTATTGGTGATGCCGATGAAGACATTATGCCTGCCTTCTATGAGGCTTTCTACAGCGTGGTAGCCCATGCGGCTGGCAATGAGCCGGTCCATACAGGTTGGGGTACCGCCTCTTTGTATATGGCCAAGTATACAAACACGTGTTTCCAGCAAAGGCATTTTTTCTTTAATGATTTTCGCCAGTTCATTGGCACCGCCAAATTCATCTCCTTCTGCTACAATAATAAGGTTTACCAATTTTTTACGCCTTTCTTTTTCCTGGAGGGAAGTTATGATGTCATTAATAACAGTCTTGCGCTCCGGGATGAGAATATTTTCTGCGCCTGTGGCAATGCCACTGTGCAGGGCTATATAACCGGCATCGCGGCCCATCACTTCAATAATAAAAAGGCGATCATGTGCATCCGCCGTATCCCGTATTTTATCAATAGCTTCTACGGCCGTATTCACTGCTGTATCAAAGCCAATCGTGAAGTCTGTACCGGCAATATCTTTATCTATCGTGCCGGGTAAACCGATGCAGCCGATATCAAATTCGCTGCTGAAAATTTCCGCACCGCGAAAACTACCATCCCCGCCAATGACTACAAGTCCATCAATACCGCGTTTTTTTAAATTATTATAAGCTTTCTGCCGGCCGGCTTTATCAAAGAAATCCATGCAACGTGCAGTCTTTAATATGGTGCCGCCCCGCTGAATGATATTGGCAACGCTGCGGCTCTCCATTTGAAAAATATCATCATCTACCATACCACTGAAACCCCGCATGATTCCATAAACTTCCAGGCCATTATAAATTCCTGTCCGCACTACAGCCCTGATGCAGGCATTCATTCCTGGACTATCCCCGCCGCTGCATAACACCCCGATTTTTGAAACTTTCTTCACTTTTTATATTTTGAGTTTTTTAATTTTTTTTACATTTGCTCCGGTACGTCTATGCCTAACAGTTGCATACCAGACTTTAAAATATTTGCCGTCATCCGGCACATGCGTTCCCGTAATAATTTCTTTGCTCCTGTTTCTGCATTTGCTACCGAATGAACGGCATAAAAACTATTGAAAGTTTTAGCGAGGGTAAAGCAATAATTTGCCACAACCGAGGGGTTCATTTCTTTTGCTGCCTGTAAAATTATTGTTGGAAATTGCTCTGCAGTAATCAACAATTCTTTTTCTAAAGCCAATAACGGTTCGGAGGTTCCGGCTTCATTTTCAGCAGAAGGAGAAAGTTTACGTAAAATACTTTTTATCCTGGCATAAGTGTATTGTACAAAGGGCCCGGTGTAACCATGAAAGTCAATGGACTCTTCGGGATTAAAAACCATCCGCTTTTTAGGGTCTACCCGCAGCAGGTAAAACTTCATTGCACCCATGCCTAAAGTCTTGTACAATTTCTCCAGGTCTTCACCAGAAAAATCATTCACCTTTCCCAGTTCTTCCGTGTGTTTGCGGGCGGTTTGCACCATTTCTTCCACCATATCATCAGCATCTACCACCGTGCCTTCGCGGCTTTTCATTTTACCGGAAGGCAACTCTACCATGCCATAACTCAAATGCTCGATGCCGTCAGCCACGGGCAAGCCAAGTTTTTTGCAGATGACCTGTAACACCTTCATGTGATAATTCTGTTCATCTGCAATCACATAAATACTCTGGTCAATTTTAAATTGCTGGTATTTATCCATCACAAGGCCAATGTCCTGCGTAATATAAACGGAGGTGCCATCTTTCCTTAGAACGAGTTTTTCATCGAGGCCTTCTTCTTTTAAATCAATCCAGACACTACCATCTTCCTTTTTAAAAAAAACACCTTTATCCAGGCCCTGCTGCACAAAATCTTTACCCAGCAAATATGTCTGGCTCTCATAATATTTTTTATCAAAATCGCTGCCTATATCCTGGTAGGTTTTATCAAAACCTTCGTAGACCCAGGCATTCATTTTATTCCAGAGAGCCATCACTGCTTCATCTCCCTGTTCCCACTTCAACAACATATCGCGGGCTTCATTCATAACCGGTGTGTGGTTGCGGACAAATTCTTTTACTTCGGCTTGTATTTTTTTTATGGCTTCGCCATTTTTTTCTTCGTCTAGCGGTGTCAGTTGTACGAGAATTTTTTCCAGCCTTATTTTTTGATTATCTGCAAAACTGCTGAGGTCGCCGAGTTTTACTTTATTAAGTTGTTGTTCCGTTTCTTCTTTTACATCCTGCTCAAAACGCACATAATAATCGCCGACGAAATGATCCCCTTTCTTACCGGTAGAAGCCGGGGTGGCACCGTCTGCATGTTTTTGCCAGGCCAGCATACTTTTACAGATGTGAATGCCCCGGTCATTTACAATGCAACTTTTAAAAACCTCGTTACCCGTGGCTTTTAAAATTTCTGCTACTGACCACCCCAGGAAATTATTTCTCAAATGGCCCAGGTGAAGGGGCTTATTGGTATTAGGTGAAGAATACTCCACCATAACCTTTTGCCCGTTCATAGGTTGCTTTCCAAAGCATATATCATTATATTGACTGTTCAGTAGATTCAGCCAAAAAGCATCCGTAATATTGAGGTTTAAAAATCCTTTTATAACATTATAATCGGCAATTAAGCCGGGATGTGCTGCTTTCAAGTTGCTGCCCAGCGCTTCTGCAAGTAGCGGTAATGGCTGTCCGGTTTTTTTTATAAGGGAAAAAAGAACAATACTATAATCCCCGGTAAATTCCGGTTTGGTTTGATTTACCTGGAAATCGGAGGCTGAAAATTCTTTGGAATAGAGCTGTGATAAGACCGAAATAACGGCCTGTTGCAAGTGCTCAACAATTGACATGGCGCAAAAATAATAATAACTCGCTCAATTAGGGTAATTAATAGACTCAACTTATCTTTGCGCCATTTTTAAATGCATTTATGATTAGTGTTAATAATGTCACCCTCGCTTATGGCAAAAGGGTTCTTTTCGACGAGGTAAATATCAATTTTATTAAGGGAAACTGTTATGGGGTAATTGGCGCAAACGGGGCGGGAAAGTCTACATTTATTAAAATAATCAGTGGTGAAATAGAGCCTAATAAGGGTACGGTTGACATTACGCCCGGTGAGCGTATGGCTGTGCTAAACCAGAACCAGTTTGCCTTTGACGAGGAAACCGTGCTGAATACAGTGCTGATGGGCCATAAAAAAATGTGGAAAGTGATGCATGAGCGGGATGCTATTTACAGCAAAGAAGATTTTAGTGAGGCTGATGGTTTAAAGGCCGGGGAACTGGAACATGAGTTTGGAGAAATGGGCGGTTATACATCAGAAAGCGATGCGGCTACACTGCTGAGTGAGTTGGGTGTAGAAGATAACCTGCATACCGGGCTGATGAAAGACCTGGGTGCGAACCTGAAGGTGCGGGTTTTACTGGCTCAGGCACTTTTCGGAAACCCGGACATCTTGCTATTAGATGAGCCGACGAATAACCTGGATGTGGAAACTATAGGTTGGCTGGAAAACTTTTTGGCAGACTATGAAAACATTGTGCTCGTAGTGAGCCATGATCGTCACTTTTTAGATGCCGTTTGTACCCATGTAGCAGATGTGGATCGTAGTAAGATAAAAGTATACACCGGTAATTATACCTTTTGGTATGAGAGTTCCCAACTGGCTGCCCGGCAGATGAGTGATAAGAATAAGAAGATGGAAGATAAGCGGAAAGACTTGTTGGAATTCATTGCCCGGTTCAGTGCCAATGCTTCTAAAAGTAAACAGGCAACCAGCCGTAAAAAAGCGTTGGAAAAACTCGTTATTGAAGACATTCAGCCCAGCAACCGTAAATACCCGGGGATTATTTTCAAACAAGACCGTGAAGCAGGTAATGAAATATTGAAAGTGGAGAACCTCTCCAAGAAGATGGATGGAAAATACCTTTTCAGCAAATTACATTTTGATGTGCAGAAAGGCCAGAAGATTGCCTTCCTGAGCCGCGACCCGCTTGCACT
>JBDSWG010000193.1:0-9021 GCA_039926825.1 Ferruginibacter sp. | reverse complement strand
AAACAGAAATCAGTGAGCGCCATCGCCATCGCTGGGAATTTAATAATAATTACCTGGAAGAATTTGAACATAGCGGTATGGTGCCGAGCGGGAAAAATCCCGGAACCGGCCTGGTGGAAATTGTGGAACTACCCAACCATCCCTTTTTTATTGGTGTGCAATACCACCCGGAATTAAAAAGCACGGTTGAAAATCCGCATCCCTTATTTGTTCATTTTATTAAAGCTGCAAGAGAACATTCAGAACGCAAGACTGCTCGGGTACTCATTGCCCAGAAGGAAAGCATTTAGGTGCAGGAATTATGGAAAAATTAAGTATGGATGCGCTGGGACGCAAATCTGCCGATGAATTCCGGGATGCTTCTAAAATTCCTGTCATTGCTGTGTTAGAAAATGTGCGTAGTGCTTACAATGTAGGTAGTGTTTTCCGCACTGCCGATGCCTTTCTTTTAGAAGCCGTTTATATTACCGGATATACTGCCCACCCTCCCCATAAAGAAATTAAGAAAACGGCGCTGGGTGCAGAAGATACTGTAAGATGGAAATATTTTAAGGAGATGGCAGATGCCGTTGCGGATTTAAGATCAGAAGGCTACAATATTTTTGGCGTGGAGCAGGTAAGTACCAGCATTTCGCTGGAAAAGTTTGAACAGGAAGGTCATACGAAACTGGCATTTATTTTTGGTAATGAAGTAACGGGTGTAGAGCATAAAACTCTGGAGCTTTGCGATGGTACAGTTGAAATACCTCAAATGGGTACAAAGCATTCTCTTAACATCGCCACCGCTGCCGGTGTGGTTTTATGGGAAATCGTAAGGAAAAAAATTCATCAATATTCCGTGAAGTCATAATGTGTAAATGTCTGTATAATAAATTCCGGAATGCATGAGCAGCGTAAAAAATTACCTCTCTCTCATAAAATTCTCGCATACCATTTTTGCTATGCCTTTTGCCCTCATCGGATTTTTCCTTGGCATTAGAAAGCTACCAACTGCAAATCTTAATGGAGTCCTCTATCTTTTTGAACCACCCATGTATCAAAAAATTATCCTTTTTTTCCAGTTCCGCTGGTATATATTTTTGCTTGTCATCGCCTGCATGATTTTTGCCCGCAGCGCTGCCATGGCTTTCAACCGTTACCTGGACAGGGATATTGATGCCAGTAACCCCCGCACAGCCATCAGGGAAATTCCTTCCGGTATTATCAGCAGCCGAAATGCCCTGGCGTTTACAATAGGGAGTTGCATATTATTTATTATTTGTACGTGGTTTATTAATATAATGTGTTTCCTGTTATCACCTGTAGCCTTGTTTGTTATTTTATTTTACAGTTACACAAAACGCTTCACTTCGCTTTGCCATTTGGTTTTAGGCTTAGGACTCAGCCTTGCACCTATTGGCGCTTACCTCGCTGTAACCGGCGTTTTTCATTGGTTGCCACTGTTATTTTCTTTTGCCGTCATTTGCTGGGTTAGTGGCTTCGATATAATTTATGCTCTGCAGGATGAAGGCTTTGACAGGCAACATAACCTTCAATCCATTCCTGCCAGGCTGGGTAAAAAAAATGCCTTAATGGTCTCGGTTTTCCTGCATATGTTTTCAGCAGGTTTTGTTATCATCGCCGGTTTCACTGGTGGGTTTGGCTGGCTGTACTGGATAGGTACCGGAGTCTTCTGTGCTTTGCTTATTTACCAGCATAGCCTTGTAAAGCCGATTGACATCAGCCGCGTGAATATTGCTTTTATGACGGCAAATGGAATAGCCTCGGTAGTCTTTGCTTTTTTCGTTATACTTGACTTATGGTTAAAAGCTTTGTAACACTGTTGTCCGGTTAAAACGCTATTCATACGGCCTCATAAAAAATCCGTTAAAAAAATTGATGCGGAAGGCGTTAAGAAGAAAAACTGTTGTTGCCACTGCCGGGCTTTATTATTCGCTTGTAAGTCGCACCTAGCTGGGCTTTATACTGAAGTAGGAGCTAGTTTTTCTTTAGGCTGCAGTTTCAATTTTTAGGATTTTTTATGCAGCCTTGATTTTTTGCCCCACTTTTGTATCAAAACAAAAGTGGAATAGATAAGAAGAAACCGTAAACTAAATTTCTTTGAAAACGTAGCTGATGGCATGTTTTAAAGATAGCTTCAAATTTCTCCCTTACACGAATGACTTCAAATATAAATTTGGAGTAAGAGTTCCGCTACTGATAGCTATCGTGCGAAGGTGGAGAGAATTGCAAATGGAAGTTGCTGGTTTTGCCTAAATACTAAGTACTATTTTCTTATCTAATGACTATCATCTATAATCTAAAATCTCTACTTCCATGGCACGAATACTTGCAATAGACTACGGTGGAAAGCGTACTGGCCTTGCCGTTACGGATCCATTGCAGATTATTGCTACGGGTTTAACCACCATTACTTCTAAAGAATTAATTCCCTGGCTGAAGGCATACCTGGCGAAAGAAGACGTCGAAAAAATTATCATTGGCCTGCCGGTAAACTGGGATGAATCTGATACGCACGGCACACCTCTTGTACGGGAAGCCATAAAAAAAATTACAAAAGAATTTCCTGCCATGCCGTTGAAAACAGTAGATGAACGTTATACCAGTAAAATGGCCAAAGATGCTATGTTGCAAATGGGCATGAAGAAGAAGGACCGTGCCGATAAAAAAAATGTCGATGAAATAGCCGCCACCATTATGTTGCAGGAATACGTGCAAACCCTCAATTCCTGATGCCTTATCTTTGGAGGCAATATTTTTTAAATTATGATTCTTCCGATAGTCGCTTATGGCAATCCCATTTTACGTAAAGTGGCCCATGAAATTGATGAAAATTATCCCGGCCTGGAAAAACTGGTAGCGGATATGTGGGAAACCATGTATGAAAGCAATGGGGTGGGCCTGGCAGCTCCGCAAATTAATAAAGGCATTCGGTTATTTGTGATGGACAGTGAACAGATTTTTGCTGCACAGGAAGAAGATGAAAAAGGAGAATACCCGGATGAACCAGGTTTTAAAGGCGCCTTTATCAACGCACATATAAATTCCCTGGAAGGTTCAGAATGGGTGTATAACGAAGGCTGCCTTAGCATTCCAAAAATCAGGGAAGACATCTCCCGGCACACAACAGTAAACATAAGTTTTGAAGATGAACATTTCCAACCGCATACCCGCACCTTCAATGGCATAACGGCCCGAATTATCCTGCATGAATTTGATCATACAGAAGGCAAGCTTTTCATCGATTATATTAAGCCCCTAAAACGGACCTTAATGAAACGGAAACTGGACGACATCAGCAAAGGAAAGATTCGCGTGGATTACCGTATGCTTTTCCCTAAATAGCCCTAAGGTTTTCATTAACATCTATTGTAATAATTTGCAGCTATGAAAGGTTTTGTTTTCCTCTTAGCGGTTTTGCTATACACCTTATCCGCAGGTGCTCAAAATGACACTGCCCAGGCAGGGAAAAAGATTATCACGCTAAGTACGGTAGTCATTGAAAAAAACATGAATGTTCCCGCATTCATTGAGCGTATTAAGAACGACAGCAGTTTCTATAAAGCTTTTAGAAATCTTCATATTATTTCCTTCTCCGCTGTAAATGATGTGCGTATGCTCAATAAAGATGGCAGCCTGCAGGCGGGCCTGTATAGTAAAACCCGCCAGCTACGCAAAGACAATTGCCGCACCATGTCTATAGAAGAAGAGAAAGTTACGGGGGATTTTTATGATGCTGATGGCAGTTACAATTATTACACGGCACAAATGTATGCGTCACTATTTTTTACCCGTGGGATAGTTTGCGGGGAAGATAATATTGTAGCCGGAAGAGAATTTTCCGCGGCAGGAAAATCGGGTATGGAAAAACATAAAGAACAGCTCAAAATGCTTTTTTTTAATCCCGGAAAAAAAATAAACGGGCTGCCGTTTATGAGTAATAAAACAGCCATTTATGAAGATGATATGGCGGATAAATATGACATGAGCATAGATATGGAAGAACGCAATAACCATAACTGCTACGTATTCCGGCAAAAAGTAAAACCTGGCAAAGGAGATGGAGTGGTGGTTGATGAAATGGTAACCTGGTTCGATGAGCATACTTACGAAGTAGTGGCCCGCAATTATTCCCTGAGTTATGATGCTGCCTTTTATGATTTTAAAGTAGATATGGAAGTGCAAATGACCACATTTGATGGCCTCACTATTCCTTCTGTGATCCGGTATAACGGTAACTGGAAAGCTGTTACAAAAAAAAGAGAGCGGGGAATATTTACTGCTACGTTATCTGGTTTTCATCGTTAGTCATACAAAATATTTTTTTTATGATTTTTTCCTGATATTTACGTTATGCATTCAGACATTACGCTACTTTTCATTTTAGCAATACCCATTGCCTGCATCGCCTGGACGGTTACGCATGAAGAAGTTTTCCGGGAGCCCCGGGATTATTGCGTTAAAAAATCCGAGGATTCCAAAACGTTACTGGTGCGAAAGTTTTTTTATTTATTCACCTGTGAATATTGTTTCAGCCATTATGTAACCATTCTTTTCCTTATCATTACAAAGTATCAATTATTATTTCCAGACTGGCGGGGCTATCTCATAGCGGGTTTCAGCCTGGTTTGGGTTGCTAATTGGTATATGAGTATTTTCGGATTTTTGCGGGTTGGAATGAAAAAAGAAAAAATCGAAGCCACCATAAAAGAAGTGGAGTTGGAAGAAATTAAAAATGAAAATGGGGGTCATTAACCAACCAACGGTTTGAGTAAATCTTCAAGCCCATTTATTTTTATTTCATACATCGCCTGCAATTGCATTCCCAGTTTTCCTTTCGGAAAAACCTTTTCTCTCAAACCACTCCAGGTAGCTCACCGGTAATTTATACAGGTACTGGTCCTTATATTTTCCGAATGGCATTTTTGTCTGCACCAGCGAAATTAGAAATGCCGGGTCGGGCAGGGGAAAATCGTTCATCCGTTTACGTTATCTTGAGGGCATGGGTATAACCGGGAGGCTTTCGTTGCCTGAAGCATTGACCGATTGTACACCGAAAAAATAGTTGTCTTTACTTAGTGGCAAAATGATTTCTGTTCCGCTGGTAAAAATTTTTCTTTCCCAGACCGGGCTGGTTGTTTCCCTTATTAAAACATAGTAACCATTTACTTTACCTGTTGCCGGGGCCTTCCAGCTCAGGCTGCTGCTGTTACCCAGCCGCCGCACTTCTATTTTTACTTCCGTGGGCATTGGTGGCGCCTTTGCGAGGCTGGCCAATACGCTGAGGTTTATCCCGGTATTTTTTCTCAAGTATTCTGCGTCTATGAATTGGGGTAAGTCGCCATATTGAATTCCGTTTTCTATCCTCACATCCTGGTGCTGGCGGGTATAATTTTCATTCATTTCAGTAAATCTTACGGCCGCAAAACCTTTTTCTACAAAAGCCGTATGATCCCCGCCACGTAAAAAACGATCATTGCGGTATATCATTACTACTTCCAGGTGATCTACATAACGCTCACCCACTTCCTTTATATACCTTGCCAGTTGACGGCTCTTACCATCATTTTCTAATCCGAGCTGGCGTATTAGTTTAGCATTCTTATCCAGTTCCCAGGCCGGCAACCCTTCACTAAAAACGCGGAGGCGGGTATTGTCAATAATGTTGGTTTCATTGCTGTTATTACTGCCCATTATATCGTTATTAAGTACAGCTTCAATGTTCACACTATCTCGCCGGGCTTTGCCGGCCATGTAAGTAGCACCGAGCAGACCTTGTTCTTCACCACTTACGGCAACGAAAATAATGGTTGCCGGAAAGCTGTGGCTGCTCATAATCCTGGCGCATTCCAATACTGCCGCCACACCGCTCGCATCATCATTTGCGCCCGGGGCATCATTCTCCCGGTCCATTACGTTGGTACGCATATTATCCAGGTGACCGGTGATGATGAATACGCGTTTATCTGCCGGATCAGTTCCTTTTAATGTAGCCACAACATTCCCTAAAACGATTGCCGAATCAATACGCCGCTTATCCGGTTGCAGTGTTGTTGTATCTATAAAGGCTTTTAAACGTCCGCCGGAAGCCAGGGCATACCGGTTAAACCTATCCAGCACCCACAGGCGTGCGGCACCGATACCCCGTGTCCGGCTTTGCTGTGTGCTCAGGGTATTTCGGGTGCCAAAACTTACAAGTGCTGTTATATAACTATATAAAGAATCGGCAGAAACCTGCCTCACCATATTTTCTATTTCCGGATCCCGGTTTACGATTACCTGGGCTAACGATACACCATGTACGCAAATAGACAGGCTGCCAGCGAGGAATAATCTTTTCAACAAATTCATATTATTCAATTTCATTTTTAAATAAACTATACCTCCGCCATTTTTCTATTACGGCAGCCATATCTTCCGGCATCGGGCTGGTAAAAAACATTTCTTTTCTTGTAACGGGGTGTATGAAGCCGAGTTCACGTGCGTGCAGGGCCTGCCGTGGGCAAAGAGAAAAACAATTATCAACAAATTGTTTATACTTCGTATACACCGTGCCTTTTACAATGCGATCACCACCATAGAAATCATCATTAAACAGCGGGTGCCCTATGTGTTGCATATGCACCCTTATCTGGTGTGTGCGGCCCGTTTCCAGCCGGCATTCAACCAGGGTTACATAATTAAAGCGCTCCAGAACCGTATAATGCGTGATGGCTTCCTTTCCATGCTCACCCTCTGGGTAGGTGGTAAATAATTTGCGTAAGCGCTGGTGGCGGCCAACATGACCCGTAATAGTGCCACTGTCTTCATTAAAATCTCCCCACACCAGGGCAGCGTACCGGCGGTGCACAGTATGGTTGAAAAATTGTTTCGCTAAATCGCTCATAGCCTTCTGGCTTTTTGCCATCACCAGCAATCCACTCGTATTTTTATCTATACGATGTACAAGGCCATAACGGGGAAGCGTAGACTCATCTATTTCTCCCAGGCTGTTACGTAAATACCAGGCAACACCATTTACGAGTGTTCCATCCGGGTTACCGCTGCCGGGGTGTACGACCAGTCCCACGGGTTTATTGATGATGAGAATGTCTTCATCTTCATACAAAATATCTAATGACATTTGTTGCGGTACAATATCACTGCTTTCGCTGCTGCCGGTATCATAAATAATGACCTTATCTCCTGGCTTTATTTTGTAATTATTTTTTATTGGTTTATCATTCACTAACACACGGTGATGCTCAATACCTTGTTTTATCTTATTCCGGGTTGCCCCTTCAATCCTGTTCATGAGGAACTTATCAATCCGCACGGGTTCCTGCCCCCGGTCTATGACCAGGGAGAGGCGTTCATACAACTCATCCGATTCTAATAATTCTTCTTCCGCAGTCATCATATTTATATCGCTTGTTAAAGCATTAATTTTGCAAATTAATTCATTGATGTGGATAAGCAACAGGTGTTATTTGAAGATATGGGATTGATGCCTTACCAACAGGCCTGGGATTACCAGGAACAACTGCTGAAGGAGAATGTAAAGGAAAAATCGCTTTCCCGGCAAACGGGGCAGGATGCAGAGCCGGGAAAAGTTCCGACCAAACATCACCTCATTTTTTGTGAGCATAACCCGGTATACACCCTGGGGAAGACGGGTAAAATGGCGCACCTGCTCATGAATGAAGATGCGTTAGAAAAAGCGGGTATTGAATTTTACCATACGAACCGTGGTGGAGACATAACCTTTCATGGCCCGGGGCAAGTGGTGGGTTACCCCATATTTGATTTGGAAAAATTTGAAACTGATATTGGTAAATACCTGCGTAACCTGGAAGAAGTTATTATCGATACATTGGCCTATTATCACGTTGCAGCGGAGCGCAGTAAAGGTGAAACCGGTGTCTGGATAGATGTGGGAAAGCCGGGCCTTGAGAGGAAGATTTGCGCCATGGGTGTGCGGTGCAGCCTTTGGATTACGATGCATGGGTTCGCATTAAATGTAAATACTGACTTGGGGTATTTTAATAATATTATTCCTTGTGGCATTCAATATAAACAAGTGACTTCCCTGAAAAAGGAACTGGGCCACGAAGTAAACCTGCAGGAGATAAAAAACCAAATTAAAAAAAGTTTCGAAAAAGTATTCAGTATTTCTCTCCAGGAACAAAATTAGCGATTGCCAACCCGCTTCATGGGTTCCGGCCCGCCCCTTACATCACGGGTAATATAAAACCTGTTTTTATCCAGCAGGGTTCCATTTTGGTAAAGCTCAAAATTATACCAGCCCGAGCGCATAAAATTCACTTTATCTACAATGAGAAAATCTTCCCGCAGTTTTTGTAATTCAAAAACGAGGTGATTATTTTCATCAAAGAACTTTATAGAATATTTTTTAGAATCATAATCATTCAGGTTGATGATGACATTATTATCGCGGCCTGTAAATACACGGTGGCTGGGATAATTTGTTCCACCACCCGGTGCTGAAGGCGGAGGCGCCTGCAACAGAGAATCCAATAGCGGATCTACTGCCCGTGTACTATCATCTGCAGATAACAAACCCGGAACGAACTTAACGGGTTTTTCAGCCGGTGATAAAATGTAAGATCCACCCTCAAAAGAAATAAAAACGCGGTAGTACATGCGGTTATACGGTGCCGTTAGATCGGCATAGCCGTTTTCTTTATTCTGGGGGTTCAGCACCGAGCCGATGGTTGTATAATTCTTTGAACTGTCGTAAGAACGTTGAATATTAATGGTGGTAACCGGCCGCGTAAATTCATTGCGCCAGCTGATGATAATTTTATTATTAATATTATATACCGTAATAGATGGCAACACATCCTGGCCATACCCGTGAGTACAAAACAAGATCGAGATAAGAACAAATCCAGTTATTTTCTTCATAGTTATCGTCCCTGCAAATATATCCAATCAAAAATTACAGCCTTAATTCCTTTTTATTGTCCGTGTTAAATTATTATCTCAAAAAGTTAAAATACCCCCTGGCAGTGAGCGGTT
>JBDSWG010000192.1:0-6824 GCA_039926825.1 Ferruginibacter sp. | reverse complement strand
GGCCGCACTCACCATTTTCATGGCTTTTGTTATCTGCTGGGTACTTTGTACGCTTTTTATCCGGTTTCTTACCTCTTTTAATGCACCGCTCATATAGGAGTAAAATTTATTTTGATTGGCCAGGGTGCTTGTTAGAGCAATTCAGCCATATTTTTTCGAGCCGCAAAGGTAGGGCAATGAAGCAATATTTTCAACTTCAAAATCAGGCATTCATTTACGTGATTAAGACTTTTTTACCTGGAGTTAAAGATATAACAGGCCATATTTAGCTATGGCTCCCTTATTCTGCGTACAACTATTCATTAACTTTGCAGCCCCTGTCAATATGGCTGCAACGGGTTAGCTGCACCATATTTGAACAGGCGAAATCTATCCATAAAAGAATTTAAGAACCGTATAATACTATTATGAGCATTCTAAGCAAGTTATTTGGGGGAAGTAAGAGTGATAAAGATGTGAAAAGACTCAACCCACATGTGGGCAAAATCAATGAATTTTTTACCGCTTACCGGTCTTTAAGCAATGACGATCTCCGCCATAAAACAGATGAATTTAAAGCCCGCATAGCCTCGCACCTGGAGTCTTTAAATGCAGACATCAATGCAAAAAATGCTGGCGCTGAGGCCTTGGCCAGCGAAGATATTTCCGGCCGCGATGAAATTTACCGCCAGGTAGATGAAATGAAGAAGGACCGGGATAAGCAACTGGAAGTAATCCTGAAAGAAATTTTGCCTGAAGCCTTTGCCGTAGTAAAAGAAACCAGCCGGCGCTTTTCTGAGAACAAAGAACTTAAATCCCGGGCCACAGAATTAGATAAAACTTTTGCAGCTACGAAAAGTTACATCAGCATTGATGGCGATTATGCTATCTATAAAAATACCTGGACGGCAGGTGGCGGTACCGTTACCTGGAACATGGTGCATTATGATGTGCAGTTGATCGGTGGTGCTGTGCTGCATGAAGGTAAAATTGCGGAGATGGCTACCGGTGAGGGTAAAACGCTGGTTAGTACGCTGCCGGCTTACTTGAATGCCCTGGCTGGCCTGGGCGTTCATATAGTTACGGTGAATGATTACCTGGCCCGAAGGGATAGTGAGTGGAACGGAACCATTTTTGAATGGCTCGGAATGCGGGTAGATTGTATAGACAAGCATGAACCCAACAGCGATGCCCGCCGCAATGCTTATAATGCCGACATCACCTATGGCACCAATAATGAATTTGGTTTTGATTACCTGCGGGATAACATGGTGCATTCCCCTGATGAAATGGTACAACGCAAGCATCATTTTGCTATGATAGATGAGGTAGATAGTGTCTTAATTGATGATGCCCGTACGCCGCTTATCATTAGTGGCCCGGTGGGCCATAGCGATAATACACAACAGTTTTTCGACCTGAAACCCCGCATAGAAAAACTGGTGGATGCCCAGCGTAAAGCCGTGAATCAATATTTAATTGAAGCCAAAAAGAAAATTGCCGAGGGCAATGATGATCCTAAAGATGGTGGACTGGCTTTGATGCGGGCCCACCGTGGCTTGCCAAAGAACAGTGCCCTGATAAAATTCCTGAGTGAGCCCGGTATGCGGGTAAAACTGCAGAAGAGTGAAAACTATTACCTGGCAGATCAGCAAAAGCAAATGCCTAAAGTAGATGAAGAATTATACTTCAGCATAGACGAAAAAAATAACCAGGTAGAACTTACAGATAACGGTATTCAACTCATAACAAAAAGTGGTGAAGACCCGGAATTTTTTATTCTCCCGGATATTGCCATCAAGCTGGCAGAAATAGACCAGACGGATTTAGCCGCAGAAGAAAAATTGCAGCGTAAAGAAAACCTGATGAATGAATATGCTTCCAAAGCGGATCGTATTCACATTGCGCAGCAAATGCTGAAGGCATATACATTGTTTGATAAAGACGTGGAATATGTTGTGCTGGATGAAGCGGTGAAAATCGTAGATGAACAAACAGGGCGGATCCTCGATGGCAGAAGATATTCGGATGGATTGCACCAGGCTATAGAAGCGAAAGAAAATGTAAAGATTGAAGCTTCTACGCAAACCTACGCTACGGTTACATTACAGAATTTTTTCCGCATGTATCATAAGCTGGCCGGTATGACGGGTACGGCTGAAACCGAAGCGGGAGAGTTCTGGAGTATTTATAAATTAGACGTGGTAACTATCCCGACTAACGTGCCGGTTATACGAAAAGATGAACAGGATATGGTGTATAAAACCAAGCGGGAAAAATACCGTGCGGTAATAGAAGAAATTGAAAAAATGCGGAGCGAGGGCCGCCCGGTGCTGGTCGGTACCACCTCGGTGGAAGTAAGTGAGTTACTCAGCCGTATGCTGAAGCAGAAAACCATTCCGCATAATGTATTAAATGCAAAACAACACAGCCGCGAGGCGCAGGTCGTAGCCGAAGCTGGCCTGCCCGGTGCCATCACTATTGCCACGAACATGGCAGGCCGGGGTACGGATATTAAACTCGGGCCCGGCGTGAAAGAAGCCGGTGGCCTGGCCATCGTGGGTACAGAGCGCCACGAAAGCCGCCGTGTAGACAGGCAGTTGCGGGGCCGTGCGGGCCGGCAGGGTGACCCGGGTACTTCTAATTTCTTTGTGTCGCTGGAGGATGATCTCATGCGCATGTTTGGAAGTGAGCGTATAGCTGGGCTAATGGATCGTATGGGGTATAAAGAAGGTGAAGTGATCCAGCACAGCATGATTTCTAAAAGTATTGAACGTGCACAGAAAAAAGTAGAAGAAAATAATTTTGGCATCCGGAAACGACTACTCGAATATGATGATGTGATGAACAAGCAACGGACAGTTGTGTATGGTAAAAGAAACCATGCCTTGTTTGGCGAAAGGCTGGCGCTCGATTTAGATAATGCTTTTTATTCTGTTGCTGATGGGCTCATTAACTCTTTTAAAGAACAGGAAGATCATGAAGGATTTAAGCTGGCGGTAATCATGAATTTCGGTATAGAAACGGCCATCACCCAGGATGAGCTGGTTAAAAATAGCCCAACGGCTTTGTCGGATGCTTTGTATTTTGAAGCCATAGGCCAATACAACAAAAAGAAAGAAGCCCTGGTAGGGCAGACGATGCCCATCATCAGCAATATAAGAAAGGAGCAGGGCCAGCAGATTGAAAATGTTGCCGTTCCGTTTACAGATGGCAAGCGGGCTATACAGGCACTGGCCAACCTGGATAAATATTTTGAAAGCAAAGGAAAAGAATTGGGGAATGCCATGGAAAGAAGCATCACCCTGGGCCTGATTGATAATGCCTGGAAGGAACATTTACGTGCCATGGATGATCTGCGGCAAAGTGTGCAAACAGCAGGGTACGAACAGAAAGATCCGTTGGTTATTTATAAGATAGAAGCCTACAACGCTTTTAAACAAATGGATGACCAGGTGAATAAAGATATTGTGAGCTTCCTCTGCCATGCAGGCATACCGGTGGAGCAAACCAACGCCGGCAACATTAAGGAAGGCCGTGAACGTAAAACAGACATGAGCAAAATGGCCAGCAATAAAATGCAGGTAGAAGCTGCCGGCCAGGAATATGGTGCCGATGAAAAGGATTATTTTGATCCATCCGGCCCGGTGAAGCAGGAGCCCATTAGAGTGGAACCTAAAATCGGGCGGAATGATCCCTGTCCTTGCGGTAGCGGAAAGAAATATAAGCAGTGCCACGGCCGGTAAAGCCGGGCAAAAAAGAGATAGGTAAAATATTTCTTTTCAAATTTTATAGAATATGAACTTACCTGTTGCATCTTATATTGATCATACCATGCTAAAGCCGGATATGCTATTGGCTGATGCAGACAGGCTTTGTAATGAAGCTATTCAATATGGTTTCGCTGCGGTATGTGTGCCACCGCCTTTTGTAAAATATTGTAAACCTAAGCTGGTTAACGCCGGGGTGAAGCTCGCCACGGTTATTGGCTTTCCCTTTGGCTACAGTGCCGTAGAAGCAAAAATTGCAGAAATTATGCTGGCCGTAGTGGATGGCGCCGATGAATTGGATATGGTGATTAATATTACTGCGTTGAAAAATAATGACTGGCAATACCTTGCAAACGAAATTGGCCATGTGCTTCCCCTTACAAAAAATAAGAACAAGACGTTAAAAATTATAATAGAAACAGGCTTACTTACAGATGAAGAAATCATTAAATGTTGTGAGCTATATGGCATTACCGGTGTCGACTACCTGAAGACGTCTACTGGTTATGCTTCTACGGGTGCAACCGTGCATGCTGTAGGCTTAATGAGGGCTCACCTGCCGGAAAGCGTGAAAATAAAAGCCAGTGGTGGCATTAAATCCTATTCATTTGCCCGACAGCTTATTGACGCCGGGGCAGATAGGTTAGGTTGCAGCAGCAGTGTGCAAATTGTGCAGGAAATGATTAGTGCTAATTAATGGAATAATTTTTGAAAATAGGTAGCCACATGATTGTACGTTTTACATTTTCATTCTTATTGTTTTGTGCTTTTAGCTTTTCTGGAATGGCACAGTCAGATACCAGCCGCCCAGTAATGCCGGGCCAGGAAGGCACTAAAGTATTTACTACCCGCTCCATAACAGATACTGCCATGATTGGTTATGTATCCGTGCAAAAAGATTACCGTATAGAATTGCTTACAGGCAAAATGCAGGAATACCATAAAGCTATTTCGAATGTCACCCGCTCCGGTAGTGGTTACCGCCTGATGTTATTAAGTACAAGTGATAGGAATGAAGCCATGCGTTTGCGCAGCCAGTTATTGCAATTATTTCCTGAACAAAAAGTATATATGGTTTTTCAATCTCCTTTTATAAAATTAAAATTCGGAGATTTTGTTGAAAGAGATGAAGCCGTGCGCTACCGCGAGCAACTAAAAATGCAGAAGCTGGTTGCGGGAAATATTTACGTCCTTTCTGAAATAGTGGTCATCAAACCAGAGATACTGGAAAACCCGGAAAATTAAACTAGATAGTATTTAGCCCTTCCTGTTTTATCTTCACGTACTAAACCCGGTACATGCTTGAACATATAAAATCGCTGGCAAAGGATTATGCTGAAGAATTTATTTCTATACGCCACCATATACACGCCCACCCGGAACTGAGTTACAAGGAGCATAAAACTTCTGCTTTCATTCAATCTAAATTATCATCATGGAATATTCCTTTTTCGGTTATGGCTGTTACCGGCGTAGTGGGCCTTATTGAAGGAAAAAATCCCGCTTCAAAAATAACCGCTTTAAGAGGAGATATGGATGCGCTGCCAATCCTGGAAGCTAATGATGTACCTTATAAATCATTAAACCCCGGGATTATGCATGCCTGTGGCCATGATGTACATACAACCTGTTTGCTGGGAGCCGCAAAAATTTTAGAGGAAACGAAAGAGGATTGGGAAGGGACAGTGAAATTAATTTTTCAACCGGGGGAAGAAAAAAATCCCGGGGGTGCATCCTACATGATAAAAGAAGGTGTACTGGAAAACCCGGCACCGGGAAGAATTTTTGCCCTGCATGTTCATCCGGGAATGGAGGTAGGCGCTTTCAGTTTCCGTGGTGGAATGGTGATGGCCAGTGCAGATGAAATTTATATTACCGTTAAAGCCCTGGGCGGCCATGCTGCTTCACCACACGTAACGGCAGACCCTGTATATATTGCAGCGCAAATAATTATCAGCCTGCAACAGGTCATTAGCCGGAACAACGATCCATTCAATCCCTCTGTACTTTCTATCACATCTATACAAGGCGGAAATACGACCAACGTAATACCGTCTGAAGTAAAGATGATGGGAACTTTCAGGGCGATGGATGAGGGCTGGCGCTTTGAAGCGCATGAAAAAATAAAGAAACTGGTGAACCTAACGGCTACGGCTATGGGCGCAGAAGCCGATATATTAATTGATGTGGGCTACCCGTTTGTTTTAAATAATGCATTGCTGTGTGAAGCAGCAAAAGACAGAGCCGTTCTATTTGCGGGTGAAAAAAATGTGAGTGAAACTGAATTGCGCATGGGCGCAGAAGATTTTGCTTATTACTCGCATAAAATTCCGGCATGTTTTTTCCGGCTGGGTGTTGGAAATAAAGAAAATGGTATAACAAGTGGCGTACATACACCTACCTTTAATGTAGATGAACGGGCTATTGAGCAGGGGATGGGCATGATGGCCTGGCTGGCTATATCATAAATAAAAACAGGCATTGCTGTTACTCTATTGTTCTTTGCTGCACCAGATTCAAGTAACCCATAATAAAAAATAAAAAATATATTTATGCAAATAGCTTTTCATGGCGCCGCCCGCACCGTAACCGGTTCCAAGCATCTCATAATGCTGGATAATGGCAAAAAATTATTACTGGATTGTGGTATGTTCCAGGGTATGGGCAAGGATACGGACCGGCTTAACAGTGAGTTCGGTTTTGAAGCTTCGGAAATTGATTACGTGGTTTTATCACATGCACATATAGACCACTGTGGCTTGTTACCAAAACTCGTAAAGGATGGATATACAGGGCATATTTACTGTACGCCCGCTACGAAAGAATTATCGGCCATTCTGATGGAAGATTCTGCGGGCATACAGGAAAACGATATAAAGTATACTAATAAATCGCGGGCGCTGGAGGGCCTGCCTTACCTGCACCCACTTTATTCTACTGACAATGCGCTGCAGGCAGCGTCTCAGATGGTGCAAAAAGAATATGGAAAATGGTTTACCATAGATGATGGGGTAGAATGTATGTATACAGATGCGGGACACATCATCGGGAGTGCCTGTGTGCACCTGCGCCTTC
>JBDSWG010000191.1:0-10915 GCA_039926825.1 Ferruginibacter sp. | reverse complement strand
CCGCACCAAAAAGATGATTCCCTAACTGATCAAAAACAATATCCGCTTTCTCAATTTCTATGATAATATCTTTCAATGGCATATTATCGTGCCACGTTACGTCGTTTGAATATCCATATTCCTCTATTAACGCTTTTGATTCCTTTACATCAATTCCTTTATCTACAAAATGAATATCTAAACTTCCGGGATGACTTTTCAAAAAATTACCAATACCGCGGATCATGATATCATTTCTTTTATTCTCGAGGGGCGAGCGCCCGGCAGGAAATGGTTCTTTCCACATAAACCGGGCAAGATTCAGAACTTTAATCTTCTTACCTGCGGTATGTGGCGGCGGCGGCTTATAAACAATACCATCCAGCATCAAGCACCAATGGCTATATTTTTTATATGGTTTATTACCAAAAATTTCTTTTAATATCTGGTCGCCGGCTTTATGCAAACCTTCCGGGTAATATGCTACGAGATCTGCTCCTGCTATGGCTTTGCGTAGCTGGTGTACGGTTTGCCGGGCAAATATTTTCCTTATGAATGCCGGTATGAATTGCAACTTTGCACTTTTCAATTTCATATACTCCACAATTCCAAAGTCTGCCATAATATCCAGGTCACCTCCGGTAAACATGCTGATCTTAATCATTCCTTTGCGCAAAAAAGGCATAAGGCGGTGGCCAAAATCATTTAATATAACCGCATCGCATGTATTGATTCTTTTTATAACATCCCTTGCGTACAGCTGGGGCAGGTGTATCACTTTCGATTGTTGAAATTGAGGTACCTCTATAATCCAATCGGGGTACGGGTATTCCACAAAGCCGGTAGCTTCCGGCCGGTAAAGCATATTTTCTTTTGAAGCTTCTACAAAAAAAATCGTGTCCACGCCTTTCTCCCGCAAATGCTTGCAGACAATAAAAGGATGATTATTTACATTTCCTAAAAAAGCTACCTTCATAAATTTTTGTATGTGCCTGTTATAAATGCATGCCTTAAAAAACAAATTTCCTGTTTACTGCAACCATGATAATAAAATAAAATATATAGGTTATCAGAAATCCTATAGTTGCACCTATCAGGCCATAGTAATTGATACAGGCATAACTGATTACTACATACATGACGAGAAAAAATCCATCTACTATCAGGTATTTCCGGGTCATGGCTTTAGCCCAAAGAATATTACTGAGAATCCATCCCCCCACTTTAAACACATCACCCAGGAGCTGGTATTTGAAAAGTGAGCGGGCAGGCAAAAATTCTTCGGTCAGCAGGTACTTAATAAGTAAATCTTTTCCCATGTAAATGGTCAGTGTCATCACAATGATAAGCGGGAAAATATATTTAGCAGTTTGCCATATTTCATGCTTTATTTCTTCATCTTTTTTTAATTCTGCAAGTTTAGGCAGCAGGTATATGCTGAGAACAGAAACCAAAAAACTTAAGTAGAAATCTGATATACGCGTTACCGTTTGCCAATACCCTGCATCCGTAAGGCTGATGTGTTCTATAAGCCTGTCTCTTATAAGCATCTGGGCAAAAGGCATCCCAAAACCTGCCAGGATGCTCATGGTCGAAAACTTAAAAAGCTTTACAGCAAATTCTTTATCCCATTGCGGTTTCAGGTCACGCAACGGGAACCATTTATACCGGGAGAAAAAATAAATATGAACAGCAAAAACCAATAAGCTTACAAAACTTGCTGCCACCAGTACGCCGTATATTTTGTAAGAATTAGCAAGTAAAATCAGGAATATTAAATTTACTATCGAAGTAAATATATTAACGAAGGTGAGTATCTGTATTTTCTTGAGTCCGTTAAGAATAAAGGAGAACAGGGTATTGAAACTAAGGAGGGGAAGAAAAATGGCGTAAATCCAATAAACAGAAGTATAGCTATCATCTTTCAATGTGTGCATAGCAACCCATCTGGACATAACGAGGGTAACAATAGCTGCCAGTAAACTACAGGTAAACGTAGTCGTTATAGCCGTGCGGATTACTTTTAATTGCATCGCGGCATTGCCTGTATATTCAGCCAGGTATTTTATTACCCCGGCTCCAATAGCACCGGTGGCAAAAATTATCATAATAGAAGTGAAATTGATGAACTGCCCCTGCAGGGCCAGGCCATCGGGCCCAATCTGGGAGGCTACAACCTTTACTGATATGAGGCCCACGGCCAGGCTGGTGGCCTGGGACATAGCCGAATAAGCACTTGTTTTGAAAATGTTCATGCTGTATGTCCCTTATGTTTACCCATGAGCCCGCTCATTCTAAAAAAACATTTTCCCACCTGCCGGATGTGTAATGCTGTAAAATCAAATTTCCTCAGCAAAGCTATAAAGGTTTTTGCATCAGGGTGAATTTCCGCATGGTGGTAAAGCTGCCATCGTTTTTCAGTCGCAATGCCTTCCTGCACCCATTCAGGATATTTAGTTGCAAAGCGGCCCATGTTCTTTACAAATAACTCCGCCATAAAAGGTTTTTGAGCATTGGTAATACTTGCCGCATTCATCCTGTATTTAAAAAAAGGCTCATTTAAAAAATAGACTGCATTGTTTTCACATATAGCCGCCACCAGGTAAAAATCTATTCCCGGCTCAGTCCGGGTTTTATAAACTTCCTGAACCACATCGTTTCGCATCACGGCTGCGGCCATGGGCGGTAAAAATTTACAGGTAAGAACTTCTTTAAAAATATGCCCGCTTTTATAAGGTGGATACCTGCGATAGGGTTTCAGATTTCCTTTCTCGTCCATTAACAGTCCCTTTCCATACACCATGGCATAGCCTGGATTACCTTCTAAAAAATCAACTTGTTTCTGTAATCTTTTATTATCAAAATAAACATCATCTCCATCCAGGAAACTTATATATTTTGAAGTGGGCGACGTGAATAAATCCATGAAATTTTGTTGCAGTCCCACATTTTTTTCATGCGTTATAAGTTTTATCTTTTCAGGATGGGCAATAGCATTTTTCTTTACTATACCCGTTGTTCCATCTGTAGACCCATCGTCTGAAATGATAATGTTGAAATAAAAATCTGTATCCTGGGCTAATATACTGTCAATAGCTTCCTGAATAAATGCAACATGGTTATAGGTTAAAAGGCATACAGACAGTAATGGTTGATGCGTCATCATATTAAAAACTATGCTTTAATATTATTGGATTTATGAATGCCTGGAGGCAGACAAGTTGCAATTACCTCAATTTTATAAAAGAATAAAATTCTTTTACAGACAGGGATTGCCACCGTAAACATGTAAACAAAATCTTATTGGTTATTAATAAAGCAGGGAATAAAAAAAACCTGCTATTTTTTTGCCCTGCAAAAGTACTGCATTAGGCAATGATGATGGGATAAAATAGAAGCAGATTAAGACCCTCTCAAATCTCTTCAAAAACCTTTTTGTATTGTTCCAGGATGATAGGCGCTTCAAATTCTAATGCCCTGCTTTTAGAGGCCATTTTAAGTTCATCCCTCAATTCACGGTCTTCGTACATGCGGTTCATTGCTTTGCTTAAGGAGAAAGCATCCCCTTCTGCGCATAAAATACCATACGGACAAACTTCGTAACCCGCTTCCAGCCGGTGAGATGGGTTGGAGAGTGGAGCAAGAATTTCCCGCGGGCCTGTGAGGCAATCCGTAGACACTACTGGAGTAGAACAGGACATAGCTTCCAGCACGATATTGGGCAAACCTTCCACTTTTGATGAAAGAACGAAACAGCCGGATTGACTGATATATTTAAATGGGTTGGCCTGATAGGGAACAAATGTAACCTGGTTATTCAAATTATGTTCTTTAACCTGCTCCTTCAGCGGCCCTTCCAGTTCACCTTTTCCTACCAGCAATAATTTTATTTTAAGATGGCTGATTTTAGAAAAAGCATCTATAAGTAATTTTTGGTTTTTTTCTACCTGGAATCTGCCGACTGAAATAAAATGAAAATAATCTTTGCTGAATTGCAGCCCGTTTTTTTCATGAGACATCAGGTTTATCTCACCATTGTCTATTCCATTATAAATAACGCGGATGGGTGGGGTTAATTTGAAATGCTGAACAAGATCTTTTTGTATCTGGCGGGAATTTGCAATAATGAGATCTGCTTTGTTATAAAGATTTTTCAACAGGAAAACAGACATCATCCGTTTCATTTTTGAAAAGTTTTTTAACCAGGAAACCTGGTGCGTACGCTCGCAGACGATGGTTTTAAATTTACTGCCAAAAAATAATTTGGCCATAATACTCACGTAAGAGGATTTACTGAGGAAGGAAACAGAAAGTGCAATATCGTTCTCCTTGCAGTATCGATGATATTTATAAGCCAGTTTTGGCAAGCGCAAAAACTGCATTAGAGCGCTACATTTGTCCGATTTACATATAACGTAAATTTTCTGACCGGGCCTTAAGGTGTACTCAACAGGGTTGTGCAATAAAACAATGTGAATATCAAAATCTTTATATAACCCGTTAGCTAATACAGTGATCATACGCTCTGCCCCACCCCCGCCCAGGGAATTGACAATAAAGCATATTTTCTTTTTACCCATATATATTGTAACTGAAGTTATGCGTCCGGGTACCTGCAATTTTTGCGGCATCCGAAAACTAAATAGTAATTAGTTAACGTGATTATTGAATACTAAAATCGTTTTCACAGTTTAAATTAAATTAAGCAGTGTGAAGTTGAATGGGTTCAATGGCATACACACCTGGGACGAAAAAAATTATTCTTCAATCATGTTTTGCCAACCTGCAAACATTTGAATGGTTGTGAAATGTTGAGATCTTCTTTCAGATTGACGACTAAGGTATATTAATTTTTCTTTATTCTGTAATAGATCTGTGATAGTCTGTGCCCAATGAATCTCCAATGGTTGTATTTCTGTATCACGTGGATTAAAATCCTGCGTAAAAGCAGGTAATAAAATTCCGTATTCTTCTACAGCATCTGCCAGTATTTCACCCGGGCCGGTGGCGCAGTCTGCAGCCACTACAGGAATGCCGCAAGCCATGGCTTCAATTAAGGCATTGGGAAAACCCTCCCACAGTGACGGAAAAACAAACACCGTAGATTTACTGATAAACTTAAAGGGGTTTTGTTGGTGACCGGCAAAAACCACGTCAGCGTTATTATCAAAATTATCGGACCAGGACAGGTTTTTTTGTTCCAATAATTGTTTACAAAAAATTTCTATTTGCCTGGCGGTGCTGGTTGAATTGTCTACACCGCCCAATAAAATAAGCCCCGTACCCGGAAGCTGCTTTTTTATCAATGTAAATATTTTGAGTAAATGCCAGTGTCCTTTGCTGGTATCGAACCGGCCACTATGTATTATCCACTGCCTTTCTGCCTTCATAGGGGGCACCGGTTCTACGCCCAGGTTTTTAATTCTTTCTACATCTACCCCATTTTGAATTACCTGGCCGTTGTAAATATGATACCAGGTTTCCAGTTCCTTTTTTATGGCTTCAGAAACCACCATAATTTTTTCTGAGCGCCTCAATGCCCATACATACAGCCGCATATGCAGGACCATAGTAGAGGTTTTTATTTTACGAATCCGGTTGAAAGACTGACGGACAGCTGCAATTTTTATTTCTTTTATACTACTCAGTACATTTAATATAATGGCTGTATTTCCAAAGGCAATAGACATTTCTGCCTTCAGGTTCCGTTTTAATTTTCTTAATTGCCGCACCCTGGAAAATGCAGCAGCAGATTTAGAAATAAAATTTTTACTGGTGGGTATAGGCAGGTAAACAACCGGGCACCCATAGCTCTCTGCCAGGCCTCCCGGGTCTTCAAAACATACCGCTGTAACCTGGTGATGGGCGGACAGGTACCGGCACAACATTCTACCGGCCTTTTCCTGGCCACCACCATAAAGAGAAGGTATAAGAAAAACGATGTTCATGGGTTTTATATAGGCCGGGCGATATAATCCTGCAAGCCCGGCACATGTTTATTATCCGTCGTCACAGGCTTCACGCTGTATCCATTATGCTTTAGAAAATGTACACATTTTTCTTCAATGCCCGGCACATGGCATTCATGTGTTGCCAGCAATAAAACCGGATGATGAGTATGAAGCGTTTTTAAAGCACCCTCTAAAACATCAAGTTCAGCGCCTTCCACATCAATTTTTATGAGCTGTGGCACTTTACCTGAGGTAGCAACAAAATCATCTATGGTGGTACTTTCTATCGTTATTGTGGAGGGCGCATTTTTAAAAAGCGCTGACTCTGTTTTATATGTATTGCCTTCTGAATCTGTATAACCGGAAAATGTAACTGGTCCGGATTTACCGGAAACAGCTTTTTCTACCAACTCAATTCCATGTAAATTATTAAGCCGAAGATGCTTTCTGAAAGTTTGAATATGATCCGGCATCGGTTCAAAAGCATAAACCTCAGTTCGTGGCACCAGTTTTTTTACGGTCATACTGAAATAACCCACATTTGCCCCAACGTCATAAAAGACCGGCTCCGTAGTATCCAGGTTATTTTTCAGGAGTGACAGTTCTACTTCATCTATATAATCACCGGTTAAATATTGATAGTTCATGGACGTAACCCATTTCAATCCTTTTAAAGGGCCGTCCATAATGCGCAGGTATTTTGTACCTAACAGGTAACGGTGCAGGCGGATATACCAGAATTGTATTTTTCTCTTTACGCTCATGATGACCGGTCAAAGATAGTTTTCACCGGCTTAAATAGTTTTTTTCGCATACCCGCAAAACTTAATGAGGCATATAAGTCTACATAATTTTTCATGGAAGCCAGGGCATATTTAAAATTCCGGTAGGGTTTAAATGTTGCAAAAATATTTTTATATTTTTCAGAAATGGGATCGCCCGCATACTTAATGAGCATGGTTTTAAACCAGAGATTGCCGTAAAAAACAGGATATAAATCTGGGTAAAGCCTGGCGAAATGTTGAGCTGTTTCTGCCACCGCATCATTCACTTTTATCATAGAGCCAAGAGAAGTAGTTAGTGAATTGCCAGGCACCGAACGGTAATTGCCAAGGAAGCTATTCATGTGTGCAGACTTTCCTCGGCTGCCAATGTCCAGCGCATAAAAATAATCGATGGTAAACGTTTCCCTATCATAAACCGATTTGGCACTCCGGCGATACATAAGAGATGAATGATAGCCAATGGAAAAATAGGCCAGTGCCAGATCTTTGAGGGACAGCTTTTTTTGTAGGAATTTTCCAAACCGGCGTGGTAAAATACCCATCACCTTATCATCTCCATTTACCAGGTACATTTTGTGCCAGGCCTGCACCACATCCGGGTTGGCATCTAAATAATCTGCCTGCAACTGCAGTTTACCCGGCAGGAAGCTGTCATCGCCATCGCAGTGTGCCACATATTCACCCGTCGCCAATTTGTGTATCTCCTGGAGGTTTTGGGTGGCCCCGATATTTTTTTCATGAAAAACACAGCGGATACGTTCGGGGTATTGCGCCGCAAATTCATTTATTATATTTCGTGTTCCATCCCTAGAAGCATCATCCCCTATAATCATTTCAAAATCAAAACCGGTTTGCTGACTCACAATACTTTGAAGGCAGGTAGCAATATATTTTTCCTGGTTATAGGTGGCAATACAAACGGTCAGTTTTATTTTATTTTCTGCTATCATCTTGCTCATAAAGGTTTATGAGGGTGTTTTGATACTATTCCTATGCGACGCTTTATTATAGTAAAAATCTTTTTTGTGAGTTCTTCTATTGATTCATCCAGTTTAAACCGCTTATTTATCATTAATAAAAATCCGAAATATATACCCATACTTATAATAAGTAACGCGTAATTATTAATATAGCTGCCCGCATAGAGCCGGGTAAAAAAAAGGAAGATACAAATTGGAATATTAATCAAAATGAGCATCCCGGCATGCTTGAAGAATTTTTCCTGCCTGATAAAAGGCGCAATTTTTTTCAGCAGTACGTAAAACACCAGCGTTGAAACTACCCAATATGAAAAAATCAAAGCCACCAGGTATCCATAAAACTGGTAATACTTTATAGCAAAATAAATTATGAAAATGACTGTAATATGCATGGCAATAGTAACCCATACCACATCTTTTAATTTTTGCTGTGCCGTTATAATTCGTGTTACGAAGAAATCTGCATAAGCTTTTACGGGTAATATTAAAATAAGCAAGCTCACGACGACGGATACCTGCGCTACCGCCACCCGGGTCATATTACCCCTCAGGTACAAAACTTCCGATATCTCTTCAGAAAATAAAAATATAAAAGCAGACACGGGTATAAGAATGAACATGAGAAAATTCATCGTTTTTAAAAATAAAACATTCAGCTCTGCTTTATCATTACGGGCACTCAACTCCGTTATTTTGATGCCCGCAACGGCGGCAATCTGCTGCAGGATAAGCATCTCGGGTATCATTACAATTTGAGAAGAATAATTTAGTGTAGACAATACGCCGGCACCGAGGCCACTTATCAAAAAATACACAACGGTTGATTTAAGTGTCAGGGGCAAAAAATTTAATTCCATCAGCACAATATCTTTCCAGTTTCTTGCAGATGGAAAAGAAACAAGCCCGCTAAAACTCCAATGAAGTTTTTTCCGGAGAATATAAATAAGTAAAATAAGGTTAATGATAAAACCACTCACAATCGCCAGTATGCCAGCCGCAATATGAAGGCTGTTGCGAAACACCAACAGGAATACAATACACAGAACATTGTTTACAATACTCACAAAGATGGGAACTGAGAAGTATTTATGAGAAGCCAGTATAGAAACGATCAAATTGGTAACGAGCTGTAACGGAATTATGGCTGCCGAGAGGCTTAGAATGAGGACATTCCCTGATAGTTCGCCTTTCCGGAAATTAGAAAAAATATCATAAAACATGACGGGTGCCAGGGAAATAAGTACTACGAAAACCAGGCCCAGGCACGCGTATAGCCTGATAAAAAAATTAAGGTAGTGCATTTCCCCCTTCAGCCCTTCCCGCTGCCGTATCCGCATAGATTCCGGGATGAGCACCAGCAGGTCTATCCCATTTATAAAACCACATATAACATTTACGGTAGTAAGGGTAAAAAAATAAACATCAGTTTGTGCATTGGTACCAAAGAGGTAAGCAATAAGCAGCGCATTCAGGAATACAAAACCTTTTCCGAAAATATTGAGGATAGTGGATATATAAATTCCGGATTTGTATGATTCTGTTCTTAACAGCATTTTCCCTGTTTACTACAGCACCTTAGAATCATTCTGGAAGTTTATAAAATTATTTCGAAAGAATATTTTTCTTTATTACGGCAGGTGAACCTGCTGCCATTACATTATCAGGCAAATTATTTATAACTACGGAGCCCGCGGCAACTACAACATTTTTTCCCACGTGGACCTTGGGTAATATGATTGCACCGGACCCAATCATACAATAATCGCCAATAACTACATTTCCGGTTAATACTGAACCCGGGCATACCTGGCAATATTTTCCAATAACAGACTCGTGGTGCACCAATACACCCGCATTGATGAGTGTGCCTTCTCCTATTTTTACGCCTGGCTCTATAACAACCCGGTGCATGATGTTGAGACCCTTGCCCAGCGAAACATCCAGGCTACTAAGGAGTGCCGTATTTGAAATTACAGATTCCAAAATGCCTCCATATCCTGTAAGCAGGTTTGCAAGCTTTTCTCTCAAAACAGAATTACCAGTGCCGAGTACAAATGCAGGATGCTCACGTAGATGGAGTTCAAGTTTTTTTTGATCACGGATGATAGGATATTGATTCAGGACATCACTTTTTATGGAAGCAGATACATCATCAAAAAAACAGATATCAGAAGTTTGATCATTCCGTAAAAGAATATCCAGTATTTCCAACGCATGGCTACCTGCACCCGCAATCAACATATTTAATCTTTTAATATTTTTGAAAGGTAATCAGAAATTGTCTGCACTTCCTCAAGGGAAAGATCATAATATAAAGGTAGGGCAAGTACACGCACGGCAATGTCTTCAGATACCGGGCACACATTCCCTTCCACAAATGATAACTTGTTCAGCGAGGGATAAAAATATCGCCGTGTAAAAATATTATGCTCTTCCAGGTATTCTTTCGCTTTTAATAAAGTGGCTTCGTCCTTCATCACTACAGGATAGTACGCATGATTATATTCCGTACCCTCTATTCCCTTAGGCCTAAGAAGAGGCAAGCCTTTCAGCGCTTCGTCATATTTTTCTGACACCAGTTTCCGGGCCTTCATAATCTGCTCCAGGTCTGGCAATACACTTAAACCAACCGCCGCGTGAAATTCTGAACTTTTACCATTAATGCCGACAGAAAAATAATCATCTCCTATATGCCCAAACTGCCGGTATAGCATGATTCTTTCTGCGAGTACATCATCATTTGTAATGATGCAGCCACCCTCGCCTGTATGAAATAATTTTGTTGCATGAAAACTACAGGTAGATATATCTCCATAAGAAAGCACCTGCTTGTTTTTATAAAGGGCGCCAAAAGCATGAGCCCCATCGTAGACAACTTTTAAGCTATGTTTTTTTGCAATTGCTTCAATGGCTTCCACATCGCAGGGATTCCCATATACGTGTGTGGCCAGGATAGCTACGGTTTCCGGCGTAATGAGCGCTTCAATATTTATCGGATCAATATTATAATCCGTAGTTTTTACATCAGCGAAAACCGGTGTGCAACCTTCCCACAAAATAGAATTTGTAGTAGCCACGTAAGAAAATGGAGTGGTGATAATTTCACCTTTCAGCCCCAGGGCTTTCAGCGCAATCTGTATGGCGATAGTACCATTGTTTGTAAAAAACAAATGCTTTACGCCCAGCAAATCTTTTAATTTTTTTTCCAGTTCCTGCACCA
>JBDSWG010000190.1:0-8027 GCA_039926825.1 Ferruginibacter sp. | reverse complement strand
CGGGAAACCGGCCATACTAAATTGTGCCTCAAACGTGGTGGAAAAATATTGTAAAGAATGCATGCAATTGTAAATTGAGGGGAAGCATTATTTCTTCTTACGTGCCGTTTTTTTTGTGGCCGTTTTGCTTTTCTTAATATCCAGCAGGGGTTTCGTGGCATCTTGTACCCATTCATAATCCAGCTGGCGCTTGTCCAGGTTTGCGGCCACCACTTTTATTTTTATTTTATCGCCCATGCGGAAACGCTTTTTTGTATTCATGCCTACGAGGGAATAATCGGCTTCATCTAATTTGAAATCATCAAAATCACTCAGGTCCCGCACGCTTACCAGCCCTTCACATTTATGTTCGATAGTTTCTACCCAGAAGCCAAATGCGGAGACACCACTAATAATGCTCTCAAATTCATCCCCGATAAATTGTTGCATATATTCTACCTGCTTGTATTTATTACCGGCTCTTTCAGCTTCCATTGCAGACCTTTCTTTTTCACTGCAATGCTTACACTTCTGCGCCATCTTTTTATCAATCTTCAGATTTTTATCCAGGCATTCCTGTAAGATGCGATGCACCATTACATCCGGGTAGCGACGTATAGGCGAAGTAAAATGACAATAATATTCGAACCCCAATCCATAATGGCCAATATTTTCCGGGCTGTAAGCGGCTTTTGCCATTGTCCGTATACCTAACTGCTCCAGTACATGTTGCTCCGGCTTGCCTTGCACATCGCTCAATAATTTATTAAAAGAGTTAGCCACAGCTTTCTCATCATTCATATCAAACTGGTAACCGAATTTTTTTGCAAAAGCAACGAAGGGCATTAATTTTTCTTCACTCGGTGTATCGTGTACGCGGTAGGGAAAAGGAATGGGTTGCTTATTTATTTTTATTTTAGACACATATTCTGCCACGGCACGGTTTGCCAGCAGCATAAATTCTTCCACCAGTTTATTTGCTTCTTTACTTTCTTTCACCACTATACCGATGGGCTTACCGGTTTCATCTAACTGGAATTTTACCTCCTGGGAAGAAAAATTAATGGCACCATTTTTAAATCTTTCTTTCCGGAATTTCTGCGCCAGGTCATTTAGTAACAGGATGGCTTTTACATTTTCACCTTCCCGCGTTTCTATAATCTGTTGCGCATCTTCATACGTATACCGGTGGTTACTGTGTATGATGGTTCTACCAATCCATTTATGTTTAATTTCCCCGCGATTGGATATCTGGAAAATTACAGAGAAACAATATTTATCTTCCCCCGGCCGTAACGAACAAAGTTCATTGGAAATTTTTTCCGGCAACATAGGATTAACACGGTCCGGCAGGTAAACGCTGGTGGCCCTTTCGTAAGCCGCTTTGTCCAGGATGCTATCCGGCAAAACGAAATGGCTAACGTCTGCAATGTGAACGCCTATTTCATAATTACCATTATCCAGGTTGCGGATAGAAATAGCATCATCAAAATCTTTTGCATCAACCGGGTCAATTGTAAACGTGAGAATATCCCTGTAATCTTTCCGGTTTTGTATGGCCACCCGTGTTATTTTGCCTTCCAGTTTTTTTGCTTCATTTAAAACTTCTTCTTCAAACTTTAATGGGAAGCCAGCATCAAGTATAATTTCCTTCATGGCCAGGTCCCCGGCACTACGGGCATCTATTACTTCAGTTATTTCACCTTGTGGTTTTTTATCTCCTTTATTCCATTGCAGGAAATTGGCTACTACGCGGTCACCGTCTTTTGCGCCATTCAATTTATCAGGTGCAATGTAAAAATCAGGGATAGGTTTTTCGGATGAAGGAATAAAAAAAGCAACATTATTATTCAATTGTACATTGCCGATGAATTGCTGTTGTTTTCGCTCTGCTACATCCACTACCTTTCCTTCAGCTCTTTTACCCGCACCACCACTGCTGCGAGTAACTTCCACCCTTACCACATCTCCATCAAAGGCCTTTCCGAAATCCTGGGGCCGCACCATTATATCTTTTTCTTCCCCTTCTACTATTACAAATCCCATCCCACTGCGACTGATATCCAGGCGGCCTTTGAATGTCTTTATACCCGAAGCTTTTTTCTTTGCCACATCAATTTTCTTATTACTCATATGTATTTTCTTGATAGCAAATGTACAGCAATCGTATGATTGAGTTTTTCTCTCCCCGCATCACAATAAAAATTACCTACCCATTTTCATTAATTTCAAAATGTTTTATCCCCGATTTTATAGAATATTAACGCTATTTTTCCATCATGCGGATAATCACCCGTAATATCTGGATACTTTCTCTCGTCAGCCTTTTTACTGATATGGCCAGTGAAATGCTATACCCGGTAATGCCTTTATTCCTGAAATCTATCGGCTACACTGCAGTATTTATCGGTGTGCTGGAAGGGGTAGCCGAAGCTGTTGCTGGTTTGAGCAAAGGTTATTTTGGAAAACTTTCTGATGCCAAAGGCAAGCGGCTCCCATTTGTACAACTAGGTTATGCTTTAAGTGCAATAAGTAAACCCTTGCTGGCCATATTCATTCAGCCTTTGTGGATTTTACTTAGCCGCACCATAGACAGGCTGGGAAAAGGCATCCGTACCGGAGCCAGGGATGCTTTGCTCAATGATGAATGCCTGCCGGGGCATAAAGCGAAAGTCTTTGGCTTTCACCGCAGCCTGGATACATTGGGAGCCGTATTCGGACCTGCCCTGGCCCTGACCTATTTATATTTTTACCCCGGCAGGTACGTGCAACTTTTTCTCATAGCTTTTTTACCCGGGTTACTGGCCATCATCCTTACATCGCTCATAAAAGAAAAAACATCAGCAGGTTACAAGCCACCGGAAAAGCACCGAAAATTTTTTGCTTTCAGTTCTTATTGGAAAAACAGTTCCCCGGCATATCGAAAGCTGGTAGCAGGCCTGTTGCTCTTTGCGCTTTTTAATAGTTCCGATGTTTTCCTGTTATTAAAAATGAAAGAAACCGGCCTAAATGATACGGCTATAATCGGCATTTATATTTTCTATAATTTAATTTATGCCGTGCTGGCTTATCCCCTGGGAATTATTGCAGATAAACTGGGGCTGAAAAAAGTTTTTATCTTCGGACTGCTGGCTTTTTGCGGTGTTTATGTCGGCTTTGGCTTTAATAATAATATGTATGTATTCATTTTTCTTTTTGGACTTTATGGCCTTTATGCGGCAGCGACAGAAGGGATTAGTAAAGCCTGGATAGCCCACCTGGTTCAAAAAAATGAAACAGCGACTGCAATCGGTATGTATAGCGGGTTCCAGAGCATTGCAGCCCTGGCAGCCAGCACCCTCTGCGGGCTCTTGTGGTTTTACTGGGGCCCGTTGGCTACTTTCCTTATAACAGCAATTGTAAGTTTAATTGTGGCCATCTATTTATTCTTTTCAACACAGGAACCCGTCAATAATATGGCACCTGTATAGCTTGTCAGCCGGATCTTAATAATTGCGTAATTTTAAATTAAAAAATGAGGACCTACGATACAGTAACAGGTGCCATAGCCGGCTTGAGAGAAAGAGGATATACACGGGATTTTAATCTCGCCTTTGATTCCCTGAGTTGCCGTGAGTCCGGTGTGTGCCTCAATCCTGCTGAGTTTGAAATAACGGAAGTATACCGGTTTGAAGGAGCAACCAACCCGTCTGATGAGGACGTGGTGTATGCCGTTGAATCTATTAGTGGGGAAATGAAAGGCGTACTCTCCATGGCTTTTGGTATATATGCAGACTCCATGTCGTCAGAAATGGTGAAAAAATTATCTATGAACCGAAAAGCATCATGAAAAGAAAAAAATTTATTCAACTCGGAAGCCTGGGAGTTTTGCCGGCCCTGTTGCCCACATTCCCGGCTAACGGTTACGGGGGACCGATAATCATCAGTACCTGGGATAGTGGTATGCCCGTGAATGCAGCGGCCTGGGAAGTACTGGGTAAAGGCGGAAAGGCATTAGATGCAGTGGAAACCGGGGCAAGGCATATAGAAGATAAAATTGACTGCTGCGTAGGCCTGGGCGGCTACCCGGACCGCGACGGCATTGTAACGCTGGATGCCTGCATTATGGATCACCTCGCAAATTGTGGCGCCGTTGCCGGGCTGGAGCAGATTAAACACCCCGTGTCCGTGGCCCGAAAAGTGATGGAACTCACACCGCATGTTTTATTGGTGGGCAATGGAGCGCAGCAATTTGCCCTGGAAAATGGTTTTACAAAAGAACCACAAGTGTTATCTGCACCGGCAAAAAAAGCTTACCAGGAATGGTTAAAAAAATCCGAATATAAGCCGGAGGTTAATATTGAAAACAAAGATTATAAATCGGCCGCGCCGCCTTTTTTCCAGGATGGAACGGTGAATCATGATACCATGGGCATATTGGCACGGGATGCCAGTAATCGTTTAGCCGGCGCCGTTACTACCAGCGGGATGGCTTTCAAAGTACACGGCCGCGTGGGAGACTCGCCGGTGGTTGGAGCGGGGTTGTTTGTAGATAGCGAAGCCGGTTCTGCTACCAGCAGCGGCGTTGGGGAAGAAGTCATTCGTATTTGCGGTACCCACCTGGTGGTAGAATTTATGCGACAGGGCTATAGTCCGGAAAAAGCCTGTAAGAAAGCCGTGGAGCGGATTGTGAACCGTGATAAAGAAAAAGCAAAAACATTACAGGTCGGTTTCCTTGCTATGAATAAGAAAGGTGAACACGGTGCTTATGCCATTCAAAAAGGATTTGTTTACTCCCTGAAAACGGAAAAAGAAAACCGGGTTATTCCTTCTAAATATTTACTCTGATTTTGAAAACGGTTTTACTTGAAATAATAGCCTTTAACCTGGAAAGCTGTTCGCTAATTGAAACTGCGGGTGCACACCGGATTGAACTTTGCGATAACCCGGCTGATGGTGGCACCACCCCTTCAGCAGGATTTATGGAGCAGGCCCGAAAAATAACAACACTACCCATTTTTCCTATTCTGAGGCCCCGGGGTGGAAATTTTGTTTATAGCGGCCCGGAATTCCAGGCCATGCTTACGGACATTCACTATTGCCGGGAAACCGGAATGGATGGCATTGTAACGGGTATCCTTACACGAAACGGGGAAGTGGATATAGAACGAAATAAGAAATTGATTGAGGCTGCCTGTGAGCTTCCTTGCACTTTTCACCGGGCTTTCGACAGAACGGTAAATATCCGGGATGCTTTGGAGAAAATTATTGACTGTGGTTTTAAACGAGTATTAACGTCCGGCAACTATCCCACTGCAGAAGAAGGCCTGGAGAATTTGAAGATGCTGGTGGAACAGGCTGCAGACCGCATTATTGTAATGCCGGGCAGTGGCGTAAGAAGTAGCAATATTAAAAAAATTGTAACGCATACCGGCTGCAGGGAAATACATAGTTCCGCCCGGACCCTGCACATTATACATGATATTTATCAACCGGTTACCATGAGAGAATCCACCGCGGAAATTACTACGGATACCATAGAAATTGAAAAAATGCTTCATGCACTTTCAAATTAAGATTATTTTTTTCCTGGTTTTAACCTGCGCTTTGGCATCTCCCCAAAGTTTAAAAGCGCAACACCGGCAATATTTACACAAAAATTGGACCTTCACCCAACGGGATAAAAACAACCTATTACCGGCAAAAGTACCTGGCTGCGTCTATACTGACCTGTTAGCTGCGCAGCAAATACCCCCACCCTTTTTTGGCACTAATGAAACAGCGCTGCTATGGATTGATAGTGCAGACTGGCAATACACCTGTGAATTTTCCGCAGATAGCCTGCAGGTATTTAATCACCAGGATTTAGTATTTGATGGCCTTGATACCTGGGCAGATGTTTATCTAAATGACAGTCTTGTGCTGCAAGCCCGGAATATGTTCCGGCAATATAATGTGCCAGCTAAAAATCTGCTGAAAGATAAGCGTAACCGGATGCGTATAGATTTCTTTTCACCCCGCAAAACGGCAGACAGCCTTGCGGGCATGCTTCCATTTAAATACCCAGATAACAATCGTGTTTTTATACGCAAAGCAGCTTTCCAATTTGGCTGGGACTGGGGCCCGTCTTTCGCTGGGTGCGGCATCTGGAAACCCGTATATATAGATGGGTACAATCTTATTGCCCCGCTTAATATGGAACAGGCAAAGAGGGACAGCATATATTCAACATTACAAAACCTGCCCAGGCTCATTCGTGAAAAGGATAGCATAGGTGAAAGTTTTTATTTCCAGGTTAATGGAAAACCCGTTTTCATGAAAGGGGCAAATTATATTCCTCTAAATATTTTCTTACCAGAAGTGAAAGCAGCGGATTACCGCACCATCATCCACCTGGCAAAGGAAGCCAATATGAATATGCTGCGGGTTTGGGGCGGAGGCATTTACGAAGATGATTTATTTTATTCCCTGTGCGATAGCGCGGGAATTTACCTCTGGCAGGATTTTATGTTTGCAGGTGCTATGTACCCCGCAGATGAAGCGTTTCTGAAGAATGTAAAAGTTGAAGTATATGAACAGGTGATGCGGTTAAGACATCACAAATCGATCATACTCTGGTGCGGGAATAATGAAATAGACGAAGCCTGGCACCAATGGGGTTGGCAACAGCAATTCAATCTTCATGGACATGATTCGGCAAAGGTCTGGCAGCAATATAAATTGCTTTTTGAAGACAGCTTACGGCAATGGGTACACGACCTGGATCCACAACGGGCCTATGTACCAACCTCGCCACAGTTTGGCTGGGGAAATGAAAAAAGTTACCGCATGGGCGACAGCCATTACTGGGGTTTGTGGTGGGGCCTGGAGCCATGGGAAATATTAAAAGAAAAAACGGGCCGCTTTGTAAGTGAGTATGGCATGCAGGCGATGCCGGGAGAAAAAGTTGTCAATAGTTATACATTGCCGAACGACAGGCATTTATTTTCTCCCGTACTCTTAAGCCATCAGAAAGCCGGGCAGGGATTTGAAAAAATAAATTATTACCTCCATCATTACTTTATCGACAGCACATGCCTAGCAGGCATGGAATTGCCAGACTATATCTACCTGACGAACTGCCTGCAGTATTATATCCTTAAAAACAGCATTGCTCAGCATCTCCTCCAAAGCCCGCGGAATATGGGTTCCCTGCTCTGGCAACTCAATGATTGCTGGCCTGCCACGAGTTGGAGCATTACAGACTTTTCCCGCAGCCCGAAAGCTGGCTGGTATGCTGTGAAAAAAGCCTTTAGCCCTGAATGGATACCAGCTAACGATACCGAATACCCTAAAAACAGGCTACTAAAAAACCCCCATCTCAGGTATAAAATAAAAAGGAAAAAACTTGTAATGCACGGACGGGAAGATGCAGAATATGTGTTTGTGAATATTAAAGGTTCAGCTGAACCACTACAGGATAATTATTTTTCCTTGAAAAAAGGAGAAAAGTTTATTATGGCGCTGCCGCCAAACCTAAAGAAAAATCAAATCAGCATTACCAGTTTGTATGATGTACTGTCAAAATATTCAACCCGCCACACTGCGGATTAATGATTTATGAAAAATCTTAACCGGCGACCCCTGGGCCAGGAAAATACTCGCGGGCTCCTGTGTTTTAAGGAATGCAAAACTGTCTCCATATAAATTTTTAAAATCGCATTTCACTGCTGCAGATACTACGGGGTAAAGATTCCAGGAAGGGTGGCTCACATGGTATTCATGTGTAAGTGTGGATGACCTGCGGGAATAACCCCAGAAATGATTGGTGATGAAATCTGCACCGGGTACAGATTCCAGCGGTTTCAATGTTGTAGATGCACTTACTTCCATACACTGCCAGCTACCACGGAATCGCCAGGAATATTGAAGCGATAATATATCCTGATCTAAAACCCTGGTAGCACGCATGGGAAGTGTTTTATATTTTTCTCCATAAAAACTATTGGCTATAAAACTAATGGCCGGCAGGGGTACTATTTCGCTTATGAAAACCACTCCCCTGCGCCATTTTTTGCCATCAAAACGCC
>JBDSWG010000189.1:0-8147 GCA_039926825.1 Ferruginibacter sp. | reverse complement strand
TGAGCGAACTGGGCAGCATTAGCGAACGCCGTACTTACCAGCTCATCAGCGGGCAACGTAACTTGCCGATGTTCCTTATAAAAAATTCCGGCCTTCATTCCGGTCTCATGATACCGCAATATACCGCTGCTGGTATTGTAAGTGAAAACAAACAACTCTGTACGCCTGCCAGTGTAGATACCATCAGCAGCAGTAATAACCAGGAAGATCATGTAAGTATGGGAGCGAATGCAGCCACTAAATGCAAAAGGGTAGTGGATAATGTTGAGAAAGTGTTGGCTATCGAATTGCTCACGGCAGTACAGGCATTGGAATTCCGCCGGCCTTTGAAAACTTCACCTGAACTGGAGAAACTGGTTGCCGCCTTCCGTAAGATTATCTCATTTAACGATGCCGACAGGGTATTGCACGACGATATGATGAAGGCAGTTGATTTTCTCCGTAATTATGATTTAACGGAATAATTATGAATTAATAATTAATAATTATTTTTTAAAAGTTTTACAGCATGTATGATCCCGTAAAATATAAAACACCCACAGGAACAGACCTGAATTGCAAAGGCTGGGTGCAGGAAGCTGCGTTGAGAATGTTGTTGAATAACTTAGATCCTGACGTGGCAGAACGACCAGACGATTTAATTGTGTATGGAGGCAGGGGCAAGGCAGCAAGAAATTTTGAAGCATTGGATAATATTATAGCCTCATTAAAAAGCCTGGAGAATGATGAAAGCCTGCTGATACAAAGTGGGAAACCCGTAGGGATTATGAAGACTCATACAGATGCACCGCGGGTATTGATTAGCAACAGTCAGTTAGTTCCGAAGTGGGCCAACTGGGAACATTTTGAAGAACTGGAGAAAAAAGGCCTGATGATGTATGGGCAAATGACGGCAGGGAGTTGGATTTACATTGGCAGCCAGGGTATCGTACAAGGCACTTATGAAACTTATGCTGCAGCCGCAGACAAACATTTTGGAGGCAGCCTTAAAAATACCTTAAACGTGACAGCAGGTTTGGGTGGGATGGGAGGCGCACAACCCATGGCCATCACCATGAATGGCGGTGTGGCACTTATAGCAGAGGTAGAAGAATGGCGGATAGATAAAAGGCTGGAAACAAAATACCTGGATGAGAAATTTACAAATATTGATAAAGCTATTAATGCCGCACTTGCTTACAAAGTGAAAGGCGAAGCAAAAAGTATTGGAGTGCTTTGCGATGCCATCTCCTTATTGCAACGACTGCTCGAAAGAAATGTAATTCCGGATACACTCACCGATCAGACCAGCGCCCACGATCCACTAATTGGTTATATACCTCAAGGTTTAAGTAATGAAAAAGCAAATGCACTGCGGGAATCTGACCCAACGGAGTACATTAAACGCAGTTATGAATCTATGTACCTGCATGTTCAGTTGATGTTACAACTTATGGATAAAGGTGCGCTTACATTTGATTATGGAAATAATATAAGAGCAAGGGCTGCGGAGTATGAAGGGGGAGGAGAAATAAAAAATAAGAAACATGAAATAAGGAATAAGGAATCAGGAACGGATGATAGTTCAACCTTCAACCTTCAACCTCAAACCTCAACCCTCAATCCTCAACCCTCAGGATTTCTCCCCGGTCGTTGTTTTGATTTTAAAGGTTTTGTACCGTTGTTTATTCGTCCGTTGTTTTGTGAGGGCAAGGGCCCATTTCGGTGGGCAGCGCTGAGTGGCGATCCGGAAGATATTGCAGTAACGGATACGGTTATCCTAAAAATGTTCCCGGAAAATAAAGGCCTGGTGCGCTGGATGAAAATGGCGCAGGAAAAGATTGCTTTCCAGGGATTGCCCGCACGTATCTGCTGGTTGGGGCAGGGCGAAAGGGAAAAAGCCGGCCTGGCATTTAATGAACTGGTGCGTAATGGTAAAGTAAAAGCACCCATCGTAATAGGTCGAGATCATTTAGATACAGGAAGTGTCGCCAGTCCCAACAGGGAAACGGAAGGCATGCTGGATGGTAGTGATGCCGTTGCTGATTGGCCGATATTAAATGCGCTCGTTAATACAGCCAGCGGTGCCAGTTGGGTAAGCCTGCATCACGGTGGTGGCGTGGGTATGGGTTACAGCATACATGCTGGGATGGTGATTGTTGCAGATGGTACAGCAGAGGCCGAAGCCCGCCTCGCCCGTGTATTGCGAAATGATCCGGCTATGGGCGTAATCCGTCATGCAGACGCCGGTTATGAGGAAGCGAAAAAATCAGCTGAAGCTTTTGATATAATAATTCCCGGAAAAAAATAAGGAGAGAGAAAAAAAATATTATTTTTTTTATTCACTCTCCTTAATGTATCACACGTTTAACTTTCCCGCCGGGTATGTGCGCAGGCATAATTTATTTACCTATTTATTTACTGTTACCAGGAGGAACGTTGCATCTATTTCAATCCTGTTCGGGTCTGTAGATTTGTTGTGGCTCTTAAATAATTCTTCTAACTCACGTTGTAGATTACCCGATTTCCCGTCATTGCCCGCCGCTTCGAATGCATTCATAGTGGGCCCGTAATAATCCCGGAATAAGGCAACGTATTCTTCCGGACTTACTTGCATAAAAAAAGTAAATGTTTCCCGGCTGAAGTGGATATTTTCTGATTTAATTCCAGCAGCAGTAAATCTTTCTATAACATTATTTTCCACGCCCCAGAGCATCGGGCTTACAAAGCCTTCGGGAGGTGGAGGCGTATAGGCTGAACTAATTTTGAGAAGCTGGGCAACTACAGTTGGGTCACCGGGTATCCAGTTGCCCATTACCACCCGGCCACCGGTACGGCATACACGCACCATTTCTTTTGCGACATCAAAGGGCCGGGGCGCAAACATGGCTCCGAATATACTCATCACCAGGTCGAAACTTTCATCTTCCAGATCCTCCAGGCCGGTGGCATCGCCTTCCCGGAAAATAAGATTGTTCAGGCCTTCTTCCTTTGCTCTCCGGCTCCCGGCTTCCACAAGATTACTGGCAATATCCACCACCAGCACATCTGCACCAAGTTTTGCAGACGGAATAGCTGTAGTACCATCGCCACCGCCGAGGTCAAGTACTTTCATGTTTTCAGTGATGCCGATTTTTTGAACCAGCTCGGTTCCGCTTTCCCGCATGCTGGCTGCTATGCGGGTAAAATCACCTTTTTCCCATAATGCTTTATTTGGATTCATAATAAAATGTATTTTATTTAGGTAAATATTTTTCGTAAATTAAAAAAACTAATTAACTTTTATTCCCGTAAAGTAAATTCTAAAACTGCTGTCGGCATTGATGTGATCAGTAGAAATTTTTAATCCTCCAATAGTTTCAGGTTCACTCCACGTAGTGGTAATGCTGGGTTCAGCAGAGCCACCTTTATGAAACATCCACTCCCGGATCATATTATTTTCATCCACAAATAAATCATAACTATCACCGGGTGTATAGCCGCCATTATCATCATATTTTGATGTAAGCATGGTATATTCCTGCTTACCAATGGGAGACATTTGCTTTTCTTTTACGGTAACATTCATCCCGCTATCCCAGGCAAGATGATAAGGAAATAATAACCAGTATTGATCATTGATAAACATTCCATCTATTTTCTTCATGGCTTCACTAGCAACGGTATCCCTGCGGTAGGTCATCGTTTCAGTGCCTTTTGTATAACTCACTATATTACCAGGAACATTCCATACCCAGGAACGGGCATTGGATATAGTGTCTTTTTTAATATTGAAAGTAAATGCTACAGATTTTATTTTGCTGAAATTTTCTTCCCCATAAGCGTTTGCAATTTTTTGTTGCAAAGTCACCGGTTTTTCAGTTTTATTTTCTGCCTGGTTACAAGCAGTAAATATAATGGCAAGAAGCATTAGGGATGTTAGTACAACTATCAGGTGGCGCATAATATTGTATTTAATTTGTACTAAAAATACAGCTTTCATTCTGTTTAATATAAATATTGACAAATGGGGTTCAGAAATAAAAGCTGGTAATAAAAGGCAGTTCTACACGTAATGTTTCCAGGAAACAATTTAGGACGGATTTTCAATTTAGCAGGTGTAAATTCGTGGGAACCAAAATTATCAATATGGAACTCGGTATCGGCATGTTTGGAGATCTTCATATTAATCCCAAAGGGACAACACAACCCGCAGGTACGCGGCTTCGGGAAATTATTGAAGAAATAAAGCTCATGGATGCCGTCGGTCTGGATTTTTATGGCATTGGTGAACACCACCGTCCTGATTATGCCGTATCCACTCCGGAAATAGTATTGGCCGCTGCAGCTTCCGTAACTAAAAACATAAAACTTGGAAGTGCCGTTTCAGTATTAAGTTCTTCGGACCCGGTTAGGTTATACCAGAGTTTCGCTACGCTGGATTTAATTTCTAATGGGCGTGCAGAACTTGTTGCAGGACGGGGAAGTTTTATAGAATCCTTTCCCTTGTATGGCCTTAGCCTCCAGGATTATGATGCACTTTTCGAAGAAAAACTTGACCTGCTAAATAAAATAAATAAAGAAGATCGAATTTCATGGAAAGGAAAATTTCGCCCCGAACTGAAAGACCAACTTGTTTTGCCCCGTGCACAAAATAATCACCTCGATATTTGGGTTGCCGTTGGAGGCACACCTGAATCAGTACTGCGGGCCGGCAAAGCGGGGCTACCGGTAATTTTTGCAATTATAGGAGGGGATCCAATTCAATTTAAGCCGCTATTCAAATATTACCGTGACGTGTACACACAATATGCACATGATGAAAACAAATTCCGGGTGGGTGTACATATGCATGCATTTTTTGGTGATAACGGCAAGAAAACGGCAGAAGATTATTACCCAACGTATTCTTCACAGATGGACAGGGTGGGCCGTTCCCGCGGCTGGCCGCCTTATCGTAAGAAACAATATGATACCGGCCGTGGCAAAAATGGTGCACTGATTATTGGCGATGCAAATGAAGCCATTGATAAAATCTTGCAGATGCAGGAAATGTTTGGCCTAACAAGATTTTCAGCACATATGGATGTGGGCGGGCCATCCCATTTAAGTATGATGAAATCTATAGAAATATTTGGAAATAAGATTGCCCCGGCAATCAGGAAAGCGCTTTTGAATGTTACTTAAGGATATTTTATTTGCAGGAGAATTAAACAAAAAAAAATGTGTTTTAGGTTTTAATAAAAAAACAATTCAGAAATTCAGGTGGATAAATTAATGACATTTTCAATTCATTCGCACGTTAAAATATGAAACAAATTACCTGGGGTATCATTGGATGTGGTGACGTAACCGAAGTAAAAAGTGGCCCGGCATTTAATAAAGTTCCTAACTCCCGGCTAGTGGCGGTGATGCGAAGGAATGCCGCAAAGGCAGAAGATTATGCCCGCCGGCACCAGGTGCCTAACTGGTATGCAGATGCGCAGCAATTAATAAATGACCCTAACGTAAATGCCATCTATATCGCCACACCGCCTTTACAACACGAAGCGTATACTTTGGCGGCTTTGCAGGCTGGTAAACCCGTATATGTTGAGAAACCCATGGCTGTTTCTTATGCCGCAGCAATTAACATGGCAAATGCTGTAGAAGATTCGGGTATAAATCTTACCGTTGCACACTATCGCCGCCAGTGGCCTTTGTTTAAAAAAATTAAATTCTTACTGGAAGAAAAAGCAATCGGTAAGGTGCGTTTGGTGCGTCTAATATTCGATAAGCCAGCTCAAACAGATGTGGAACTAAAAGTGGGTAAAGCAGCCTGGCGGGTTGATGCAGCTATAGCTGGTGGCGGGCTCTTCTATGACCTGGCTCCGCATCAGCTGGATATTTTATATGATTTATTTGGCCCAGCCCGAAAAATCACAGGAATGGCTACCAGCCAGGATGCACGATATAACGCAAATGATTTAGTTGCTGGAAATATTCTTTTTGAAAATAATATCGCCTTCAGCGGCACCTGGTGCTTTACGGCTCCCCTTGCACGCGATACCTGTGAAATAATTGGCAGCCACGGTAATATAATGTTTAGTTTTTTCAGCGGACAGCGGATAACCCTTACCGTTAATGATCATGCAACCAACTTTGATTTTGAACCCCTGCAACATGTGCAGCAACCCATGATTGAAGCCACGGTTAATTATTTTCTTGGCCAGGGGCCAAACCCCAGCACGGCAGAAGAAGGCGCAGAAATCATGCGTTGGATGGAAATCATGGATAAGGGCTAACAGTATTTTTATTATTTTAGCATCCAGGTTTTCGGAAATTAGAGAAACGCTTACCATTATAGCGGTAAACGCCGCCAGAAACACCCAGCCACAATTTACCCTTATTATCTTCCAGGATGCTCTGAATATGGCGGCTGTGCAGCCCATCCTTTTCACCATAGTTTGTAAAGCCTTTACCATTGTACTTACTCATTCCACCACCAGCACTGCCCATCCAGATATCACCAGCCTTGTCTTCGTAAATTGTCCATATAAAATCATGGCATAAACCATCTTTCGTGCTGTAGTTAGTAAAGGTTTTCCCATCATAACGGCTTACGCCATTTTCCCGGGTGCCAAACCAGAGAGTCCCTTTTTTATCCTGCAAAATGGAACTTACATTATTGCCGGCCAGTCCATCTTTATTTGTGTAGGTTATGAAGGCCACAGCAGTCATTTTTAAATTATAGTTTTCCTGCATTTTAAATTTCCGCAAGCCTTCTCCATCTGTAGCCAGCCAGATGTTTTTCATATTGTCTTCATAAATGGCCCAGGCAAGCTTGGGTGTAAAGCGGCTTTCAGAAGCTACATCCGCTCGCGGAAAAGAAAATGGAGTGAACCTTCTGTTACCATTTATTCCGACTGGCAACTTTGTATCCATCATGCTCATTCCATTCAGCGTGCCTGCCCATAACATGCCTTTACTATCCAATAAAATACTCCAGACATCATTCCCTGCCAGGCCGTCCCGTATCGTGTAGGTCGTAAATGCTTTTGCCAGTTCACCATTATGTTTTGCCCGCTCTTCCGGCTGTAATAGATCATGATGACAGGTACCCCTGTTGCAATCATTTTGCGCCAGTAAAACATCATAGTAACAAATTCCATTGTTTGTAGCAAACCAAATGTTTCCGGCCTTGTCTTCTGTAATTCCACGCACCACTTCGCCACTAAATCCTTGTGCGGTAGTGAAATAATCCAGGTTTCCCCTATTTCCATTATCCCCGTCGCCACTATAGCGGGCAGCGCCATCTCCCTGGGTACCAAACCAGATATTGCCGGCTTTATCCTGGAAAACCCTGCGTACATATTGGCTTACCTGGAGGTCCATATTGTCTTCCGGCAGCTTCGGAATTTTAAAACTGCCATACCAGTTGAAATAATTTACAAAGGGGATATCCCGCCCGTTTGATTCTGCGATAGTATTTGCTTTAATAACACGCTGCGTTTTATCCTGCGCCATGCAGGAACTTAACAGCAGGCATCCTATAATAAATTGCAGAAACAATGCAAGGGGAGATCGATTAACCGGGGAAAGAGAAATGTTTTTTGGGGAAAATTTTTGCTGGATCATAATGTTGGCGATTTTATAAAAATGAAAGTACAGCAAACTTTACCCTACGGACGTAAAAGCGGTGTAAAATGATTGTAACAAGGTTGTAAATACTCAACTCTACACTATTGAAACCATTGTAATCTTGTATTTTTGGGAATGAAATGGAAGTTACTTTCCCTTTTCCTGAGTGCATGTTTGGTGGTTTTGCTCGTGGCATTTGTGTCTGTAAAAAAAACTGAACCGCGTTTTGAAGCAGCAAAAGAGATTATCGTTCTGCGAAATATAGCCCACGAGGTATTGCAGTACTCCGGGGACAGCAATTCACGTGTGCTGCCGGTGACACGAATTTCTGCAAATGAATTTCTACTGAATTTTGAAAGCCCTTTTTCCTTTAAACCAGATTCTCTCGTTCGTATCATAGGCGATTTGATTGAAGCCAACCACCTGCCACGAAACTATATTGTGAATGTATTGGAAAGTGGTACAGAAAACGTGGTATATGGGTTTGCTATGTTTCGCCATAAGCAAAATAATATTGTCCCTTGCCTGGGCCGGGACCAGCCCCTGAAAAAATACAGCATTAATATTAA
>JBDSWG010000188.1:0-3242 GCA_039926825.1 Ferruginibacter sp. | reverse complement strand
TCCAGGTTAGCATTATATTTTTTGTAGAAGTTGATGGCCGGCTCATTCCAGTCCAGCACCTGCCACATCATACCACTGTAATTTTTTTCTCTTGCTTCTTTTATTAATTCATCAAATAGGAGTCCACCAATGCCCTTGCCTCGCATATCTTCTGTGACCAGCAAATCTTCTAAATAGAGGCGCTGGCCTTTCCAGGTACTATATCTTATATACCAGAGGGCGAAACCTATAACCTTGTTATCTGCTTCGGCCACAAAAGCCCACCAGACAGGTGTTTTCCCAAAACCACTTTCAATAAAATGATCAAAATCTACCGTTACTGCTTCCGGTGCTTTTTCATAAACCGCTAACTCTTGAATGAGCGACATCATAGCCCGGCAATCTTCTTTAACGGCCCTTCTTATGGTTACTTGCATATGTTTCTTTTTATTCCATTTCAAAACTAACCGAATCAACAGTTTTTTAATTAATATTTTTGCATCAAATTTTATTATGAAACAAATGCTGGCCCAATACGCTGCTTATAATGCCTGGGCAAATAAACTGCTTACCGATATAATTGTCGATATGCCTGATGAGCAGGTGAAGCGGGAAATTGTAAGTAGTTTTCCCAGCCTGTATAAAACACTTCTTCACCTCTGGGATGTTGAGTCTATATGGTGGCAAAGAATGAAATTACAGGATGTTGTCACCTGGCCATCTGAAAGTTTTAAGGGCACATTGCTGGAACTCATCCAGGCATTTCACAGCCAATCGCGGCAATGGAAAGAATGGATAGACTTAAGCACAGAAGCAGCCTTGCAGCATGAATTCATTTATAAAAATTCGAAGAGAGACCAGTTTAAGCAACCAGTTTACGAGACGATTATGCATCTCTTTAACCACCAGACACACCACCGGGGGCAATTGATTACAATGCTGCGCCAGTCCGGGATAAAACAAATTCCGATAACAGATTTAATCGCTTTTTTGAGAAAGAAATAAGGGAGAGACTTTGGCAAAATTTCAAACATTGGCTAATTTTTTCAACCAAAAATTATCATAGCTCGTGTAAGAGATGACAGTTGGCGAAATTAGCGACAAGAGGACTTTCCAGACTCAAGTTTGCAACCCCCAAAATAAATAAGGTGCAGGCATCAACAAAGTGCTTTAAAAAGGTGTAGGGTTCAAAAAATTTTAATTGTGGTCTATCATTCGGAATGTGACCCCATAAGAGCCATCGGTATAATGGCCGCCACGGCCCGGAACGGGGGGCTGGTATTCATTATGAAAAAAGCGGCGGTAAATCATACCAATCCCTTTCGCATATTTTTCCACACCATAATTATATTCACTGTAAAAGTTAGGATCAGAAGGGCTACCGATAACTTCATCCCGCTGGCGAACAATGAGGGTGCTGTCCAGGGAAAAACTGCCGAAGGTGAGCGGTACATTTACACTGTCATATGTATAGTCCCAGTTGTCGAGGTATTTAATTTCTGAATTCAGGCTACTGGTTTCTATAAAAGCATTGCCCTTCCAGGTATAGCCATCACGCACTGGTTCTTTAAGTTTGATAAAGCGCATATTGTTTTCAATAAACTCAATGGAATTATTAGTTTTCAAAGCAAAAAATGCTGCATCCGGTAACCAGGGAGCGGCAGATGTTTTTCTTATGTACCGGATTATTCGGGTGCCAGGCCGGCCCAAAGCATCATTCACGAGAGAGTCATTCACATATTTTACCTGGTAACTGCGCACAGTAAGCACGGTTCCGAAATTTGTGTACACGGTAGAATCCAGGGCATAAGTAACATATTTGCCCGGCGTAAGCGGGTACCATTTTTCCAAGGGCTGGGCAGAAAATGTTTCAGAAGATTTGGAGCAGGAAGCCAGTAATAAAACCAGGGAGGCTATGGGCACCAGGAGTAAGGTTTTCTTCATAATACAAGATACTAATTAATTGTTTGGCGGCTATCAAAATCACTACAGGGGCAGGGTACGCTGGATGATGCCGCCGCCGATTACATCATCGCCTTCATAAAAAACCGCACTTTGCCCGGGCGCAACACCCTTAACGTCATCGTAGAAACGCACTTCCACCCGGTTTTGGTATATATTCAACCGGCCGGGAGCACCTTTATCTTTATAACGAATTTTTATGGTTGCGTCCATGCCTTCCGGTAATGCATCATATTTCATCCAGTTCAACTGGGCAACCTGCATGTCTGTTTTATTCAAATCGGACTCATCACCTAATATAACTGTGTTGGTTTCCGGTATGATGGCAGTAACAAATGCCGGTTTACCTAAAGCAATATCCAGCCCTTTGCGTTGCCCCACAGTGTAAAAAGGATATCCTTTATGTTTTCCCAGGATTTTTCCTTGCAGGTTAATAAAATTTCCACCATTGACTTCGGCTTCCAGGCCTGGAACCTTCCTTTTTAGGAAGCCTCGGTAATCGTTATCTGGTACAAAGCAGATTTCATAACTCTCCGATTTTTTAGCCAGCTCAGGGTAGCCAAAATCATGAGCCATTTGCCTGATTTCTGGTTTGCGGTATGTGCCAAGCGGTAACAGGGTGCGAGCCAGGAGATCCTGCTGCAGGCCCCAGAGCGCATAGCTTTGGTCTTTATTATCATCCAGGCCTTTACTTATAAAATAACGCCCGTTTTCATGCTGGTTTACCCGGGCATAATGACCGGTAGCAATAAAATCGCAACCCAGGGCATCGGCTCTTTTTAGCAAGGCCCGCCACTTAATATGGGTGTTACACATTACGCAAGGGTTGGGCGTGTGGCCGGCAATGTATTCTTCTACAAAATTTTCTATCACAAAATCACCAAATTCATCGCGTATATCCAGGATAAAATGCGGGAACCCATGCTGCACGGCGGCTTGCCGGGCATCATTAAAACTATCCAGGTTGCAGCAGCCAGTTTCTTTCTTGCCGGTGGTACCGATACTGCCGGCATAATCCCAGGTTTTCATCGTAATGCCCACTACATCATAACCTTGCTTATGAAGCATAAGCGCTGCCACGGTACTATCAATACCGCCACTCATGGCCATTAAAACTTTTCCTTTTTTAGAATTTTCCATTGTTCACGCTGCAAAGATACAAAGCCTTATGGAATGCAGCTTTCAGGCGCTTAGAGTTTCTGCTTTTCGGAAAGTGCATTGGCCGGAAGGTAAGCCAGGGTGCTATCCGGCAACAGCACGCGTACACTGTTAGCTGACCTCGCTAATAATTGAACGACCTG
>JBDSWG010000187.1:0-7001 GCA_039926825.1 Ferruginibacter sp. | reverse complement strand
TTATCCCATACAGCCTGTACAAAATATTTACCACGTTCAATTTCTGAAAGTTTTACAGGATAGCTTAAAGCCTTGTCGTCAAAAATGATGCTGCCACCTGATTTTATATTTGTTGCATTAACAGCGTAGCAGGGAAATGAGGCGATACCAACAGCACCGGTTTTAGGGTTGCGATTATCTTTCGACATGTATAAGATTACCTTACCGGAGAATGGTTTGTTAGAGGAATCTGTAAGAACAGCCTTAAATTTTTGCGCTTCTGTATTAATGAAGAATGCAATTAGGCATAAAATAAATAGTGTAGACGTTTTTTTAAGCATCGGTTTAATTGTTTTTAAAGAAATGACATACTGTGATTTAGAAAACAGGTAATTGGATTATAAATTTACTGCCTTCGCCCTCTTTACTTACCACCTTTATTTCGCCGCCATGTGATTTAATGATATCATAGCTCAAACTCAATCCCAGTCCTGTACCCTGCCCGGTGGGTTTTGTAGTGAAGAAAGGTTGGAATATTTTATCTAAAATATTTTGTGGGATACCGTTGCCGTTGTCGGTAACATTTATTGTGACCTCTCCCCGGCCCTCTGACCCCACCCCAACCCTCCCCGAAGGGGAGGGAGCAAGACCCGGCAGAGGGGAGCGGCTCGTGCTAATTGTAACAGTCGGCTCATAATGGGTGTCACCCTGAGCCTGTCGAAGGGTCTTTTTTTCATTTACAGCATAAAATGCATTCGTCAATAAATTCAAAATCACCCTGCCAATATCCTGCGGAACGACATTGATGTTGCCGATTAAATTGTCAAAATCAGTCCCGATAGCTATTGGGATGGTGGCATTAAAAGATTTGTCTTTAGCCCGCAAACCATGGTAACTGAGCTTCAGATATTCTTCGCACAAAGCATTAATGTCGGTAGGCTCTTTCACTCCGCTGCTGCTGCGGCTATGCTGCAGCATTCCTTTTACAATAGCATCGGCACGTTTGCCATGGTGATTTATTTTTTCTTCATTAATAATTACATCATCAGCAATTGTTTTTACTTCAGCTATATTTCCTTTACCTGCTTCTTCTTTTAATTCCTGCAGCAATTCTTTATTTACTTCCGAAAAATTATTGACGAAGTTCAACGGGTTTTGAATTTCGTGGGCAATTCCCGCTGTTAATTCTCCGAGTGAAGCCATTTTTTCAGATTGAATGAGTTGAGCCTGGGTAGCCTTTAAATCGGTAAGCGTCTTTTCCAGGGCTTGATTAATTTTTTGTTTTTGCCGGATATTTCTATAAAGAATTGTTGCGATGATCAGAATAATTCCCACAATAGAGAAAAGAGCTAGCATTTTCATTTTATTTTTGGAACGCTCCTGTTCCCGTTGTAAAACTTGTTGTTTTTGTTGCTCCTCCAGCATCAATACCTGAAGTTGTTTGAATTTCTCTTTGCCATAAAGACTCTCTTGTAAAGAAGTAACTACGTCCTGGTAATAAAAAGCACTATCCAGATTTTTGGCAGCCCGGTAAAGCCCAACTAATAAACTGCTTGCTTCAAGAATTTTTGATTTTTGTGTAGTCCTTTGTACTGCTACAATAGCTTTACGGGCATAGAATAAGCTGGAATCATGCTGATGTAGTTTATTATAAAGTTGAGCTAAGTTTAGATATCCAGCTCCCAAATTAATTGACTCGTTTGTAGCCGTGGAATTTTTTACAGCTGCGTAATAATAATATAATGCGGAATCCAGCTTCCCGGCATTATTATAAACGCTACCAATACTTCTGAGAATTAGACTAGTTAACTGAGGATGATTAAACTCTTTGTTTTTTGTTTTAGCAATTCGCAAATAATATAAAGCCGAATCGGGTTTATTCAAAAAATTATTAGAGATACCCATATTAGCCATTGCAAAAGCAATTAAAGGAGAAGATGGTACATTTTGTAAAATATGAGCAGCAGAAACCAGATATAGAAGTGCCTGGCGGTATTCAGACAGATCCATATAAATAACACCAACAAAAACCAAACTATTCGCTTGGCCATCGGAGTTCTTCATTTCCCTATATAAGTCAAGGGCTTCCAGTTGCATCCTTAATGCCTCTGGGAAATTCCCTGTCACCCGAAATGATTCTCCGGCCAAATTAAGTGATGCTCCAATGCCATTTGAAAATTTAAGCTTTCGGGATAATTCTAATGCTTTTTTTGAATAGCCCAGGCTTTTGACCGGAGACTTAAAATAAAACTGGTTAGAGAGATTCAGCAATATCCTTACGCGGTTTGTATCCGCTGCTGATTTGTTCAGTAGATTTGATAAACTATCCACAACTGGATCTTGACCAACAGAATTAACAGTAATGAAAACCAGGAAAATAAAGTGAAAATATTTTTTCATTATTATTAATTTTAAATTAAAATCCTAAATACTGTTCCCTCACTTTCATTCGTCTCCACTTTTATTTCTCCTCCATGTGCCTTCACGATATCATAACTTAAACTCAAACCCAATCCTGTTCCTTGCCCGGTGGGTTTGGTTGTGAAGAAGGGTTGGAATATTTTGTCAATAACATTTTGAGGGATACCGTTACCGTTGTCTGCAATTCTTATCTCCACCCCAATCTTTCCCCCCGCCTGTCCCGAGCCTATCGGGGAAGGGGGGATAACGAGCCTTGTACTAACGGTAACAGTTGGCTCATACCCCTGTATATTTTTCTTTTGTTTTTCATCCACCGCATAAAATGCATTCGTCAATAAATTCAAAATCACCTTGCCTATGTCTTGTGGCACAATATTTATTTTTCCAATGCTGATATCAAAATCCTTTTTAAATGTAGCGTTAAAGCCAGGCTGTCCGGCAGAAAGAGATTTATCTTTTGCACGAAAGCCCTGGTAGGAAAGCCGAAGATATTCTTCGCATAAAGCATTTATGTCGGTAGGCTCTTTCACCCCGCTACTGCTGCGGGAGTGCTGCAGCATGCCTTTCACAATGGCATCTGCCCGTTTGCCGTGGTGCGTAATTTTTTCATGATTTGCTTCCAGGTCATCTGCTATGAGCTTCACTTCATCCAAATTACCTTTCCTTAATTCTTCTTTCATTTCGGCCAGCATCTCTTTGTTCACTTCAGAAAAATTATTTACAAAATTTAGAGGGTTCTGTATTTCATGTGCAATGCCTGCAGTGAGTTCTCCCAGGCTAGCCATTTTTTCTGCCTGGATGAGTTGCGCCTGCGCGGCTTTTAACTGGGCTACCGTTTCTTCTGCTACTTCTTTCTGCGCTTCAATAATTTCATTTTTATGTTGCAGATCATGGTTGCTTCTATCCAACCGCTTTTTATGTGTATTGATTATCCAAAGTATAACCAGTAAAAAAAAACTTGCTGCCAAAGCGCCGAAGATCATCCAACGTTGTTTCATAGAACTACGCTGAAACGCTTCCTCCTTTTTAGAAAATTCATATTCTGCTTTATAATTGGCTGCGGCCCTTTCGCTGCTGATGTTTACGAGACTGTCAGAATATTGTTTATATTCTTTGTAAAATTTCAATGCATTTTTTCCATCCCCCATTTTTTCATAAACATTTGCGAGAGCCTCCAGTGCATCCCTGAGGAGCTGTGCCTGCCCCATAACTCTTGCCTGCTGTACTCCTTTTAACCCATGCCCCAGGGCTTCCTGCATCTCGCCTTTATTTGTATAGACCTTAGCCAGGCCAATATGTGCCTTGCACACAGCCCGGGCATTACCCATTTTTTGTGCAAGCGTCAATGCAGTATTAAAAAATGTAGCAGATTTATCCAGACTATCCAACAAGAGGTAACAATCACCCAGGCTATTCGCTACAGCAACCTGCATGTAAACAGTGTTTTTTAGTAACGCTAACTGGTAAGCGCTGGATAAATTCCCCAGAGCTTTATGTGGGTCATGTTGCTCCAGGTTTACTTCTCCTAAGTTGTTATAAGCCAGGATAACATTATTGGTATCCAGCAAATCCTGAGAAAATTTCAACGTTTTTATATAGGCTGACTCTGCATCAGCCATATTCCCCTGGTAAAAATGAATGGTGCCGATGTTGTTTAAATTATTTCTTATAAGTACGCTGTCATGATTTCCTTCTGCGCCTTTCAAAGAAGCATAAAAGTTTTTTAAGGCCACAGGATAGTTGCCTTTATTCAGGTATACCAGGGCAATATTTCCCTTGATGCCCGGCCAGTATTTATTTTCATTTTGCTTTAAAGCCAGGTTTAAAGCCCGGTTATAATATTCCATCGCCTGGTCAAAATTACCCTTAGTCTGGTACGCATTTCCTAAGGCTGAATAAGCATCTATTGTACCCTTGCTATAGTTTATTTTTTTACTCTGCTCAGGAATTTCCTTCAATAAAGAAAAAACTGAATCCGGGTACCGGTCCGCATAAATGAAAGCGATTTTTATAACTGTGTTGATGTATGCAGTATCATTTAGGAAGCCATCCTTTAGTTGCAGCTTGTGCATTTTTTCTTTCAGGCTTACCAGTTGGGTTCCTTGTGCATAAGCAACGGTAAAGCCCGCGGAGCATATGATAGCAACGAACAAACCCTTAAAAAAAAATATTTTCAAATGGAGTAAATTTCTTTTCATACTGGTAGAATGGCAGGGTGAAAATACACATTTCCCTAACCTTCAGTTGGAATATATATATAAAATAATTTAATGGAAATATTAAAATTTCATACCTTTCTCAAAATAAAACTAAACCAGATGCAACATTCCTTAAAAAATTTAAGCCCGCTTCGCTGGCTTGCAATCATCCTTTTTTCTTGTGCAGTTTTTGTAGCCTGCGAAAGCAAGAAGACAGACAACATGGAATCCAACACTACTGAATCCATGAAAATGAATGATACATTACCGGCCCTGGACTCAGACACATTAATTAAAGACCGCCCGGAAACCATTAAAAATACTAATTGATTTTAGAAAAGCACGATAACCCATTTTGTAATTGCAGGTTATTATTGCTGAAAAAAAATTTGAAAGGACTCCTGTTTTTAATTGTCTTTACCAGCACCTTTTTTGGTGTGCAAGCCCAGTCTTATTATTTTTTTGTACATGAAACCTCCCTGACCCAAGGAGGTTTTCATATTTATAAAACCCTGCTCAGCCTGCAAGCAGATGGTACAGCGAGCGCCAGGATCCAATACAATGCCGGTGACGGTAATAAGCTTTACCTGTATAACCTCTCATTGACTGACTCCACAATAAATATTACAGATACAACGCACAAATACCTCGTCTGCCGGGAAGCTCCCTTGCCTTTACTGGATGCAGATTCTGCAGGATTTGTCCTCCCACGTTTTATATTCAAAAAAAAATATGATGGACAGGGTTATTATTATGAACCGGAACAGGTAGAAGTGGCTAACGGCAACGGGCAATGGATGAAAGCCAACATGACCACGGCTATGCAAAAAAATTTAGAAGACTTAAGGCAGGATGAGCCATTCCTGGGCTCATTTTATTTTGAGTCCGACGCATTCTATAAATTTGTTTTCGAAGAAAATACCAGGGCCATACCGATGGCGAGGCCCGAGAAAATGTTCCTGCTGATGGTGGCCAATACCAACGACCCGACAATAGGTACTAGTGCCGCAACGGATTTGAATAATATAACTACTTTATTCACTTCTGTGGCACGCAACCTCGGTATTTCAAAAATTATCCCCTTAACGGTTTCGGGGAATAATTATGGCAAACCAGCCATGGAAGCAACGCTGGCTACACTCGAAAGACTAAACCCTTCTCCCATTGACATAGTGGTATTTTATTACAGCGGCCATGGCTTTCGTTTAAAAACAGATAAAAGCGAATACCCCAGGATGTCATTCCGAACTGCAAGCAACAGGGCCAACCGGGAAGTGGGTGATAACATTCCGCTGGAAGATGTGTACAACCGCATCCATGCGCTCAAGCCGAGAGTATGCCTGGTATTGGGTGATTGTTGCAATGCGGACATTTACGCCAACCCGGTTTTTGGTACCGACATGATAAAACCGAAAGGTGGCGGTACGTTGGGAAATTTTAATTTTGAAAGTGCAAAAAAACTTTTTCTACCAACTTTACCTTTATCCATATTAGTCGGGAGTGTAAAAAAAGATCATTTATCCCTCGGGCATCCTGCTATCGGTGGGTACTACACGCACTTCTTTACTTCTGAACTGGAAAAAAACTTATGGGGTTATTATAGCAGCAGTTTGCTTTCTTTTGCCGGTGGTAGCAATTCATCATGGCTCAAAATTTTGCTAGACGCCAGGAAAAATACCTATTGGAAATCAAAGGCAAAACAATGCGGAAAAACTGTAAATGACAGGTGTATACAGGAAGCAGAAATTAGCGTCACCCCTATGTGATGCACTCATTTAATTGTTTTGTGCCGGCTGGCCGGATGGCTCTGTATGGAAGGCTTGCATCGGAATTTTAAACCACCTGCCATTATTCAAATCTTCCGCCTCCACACTTCCATAATCTAATCTTTGTTTATATTTTTCCAGTAAATTTTTCCATTTTTTCTTGTTCCTGAGCGGTTGCCAGGCATAATCGTTTTTTACCAGGTAAACATAGCGGAATCCTTGTTTATACAATTTCGACATCAAATTCATGCCTTGTTTTTTATGGTCCGTTAATACTAATAAACGTGCTATAGCATAGTTCCTGGAAAAGTATTCTGCATTCCAAGTTAGATTTCTATTATATCCTTCATCCTTTGCAGGTTCCAGGGCCGGAAGCGAATCTTGCAGGTATGCCAGGGCTATTCGTGGCTGATTATTTAGTTCATATTTTTTTACATAAAATTTTGCCAGTTGGTCTTTTTGCAGAGAATCTACCGGCATGAAATATTGCAGGATGGTATCAGCTTGCGCCGGCTTTCCGGCAAGGAGTTGATAAGAAGCCAAAGTAATTTTTTGCACCGGAGATAAATCGCCTTGCTGATTAAGGAGAACCATCTGTGCAGCGGCTTCATTAAACCTGCTTGTTGATTGCAGGTTT
>JBDSWG010000186.1:0-25786 GCA_039926825.1 Ferruginibacter sp. | reverse complement strand
TTGCATTGCTGCTACCGAGTTTAAATTTACTCATGAGTTTGCTGGCAAAATGCCCTACCATCATGGCAACAATGGGATTGCTTAATAATCCTTTTCCCGAAGATTGTTTATTACCGAATAACGAGAGGAGGCTTTCAGTTCCGCCGCCGGCAACTATATTCCGCAAACCGGAAGCTACTGTATTTGTGGCTTCTGCCACCACTTCATGATTCTGTTCGTTAGGCACGGCTTCATTATCTATAACACTGCCCTGCGCTGCATTTTTTACAAGGTTGAATAATTCTTCCAGCATGATGATGTATTTTTAAAGGTGAATGTAAACTTCCTTACCAAGGAAGGTATAAATTTGATAACTGCCAATTCAAATAGCGATTATCACACCAATTTGAAAAAGATTCCACTTTTAAAAACTTCAACGATGAAAATGTCACGGATTTTAATGTTATTCTTTTTCTCTGCTTCGTTTGTATCGCCGGCTTTGGGCCAGCCTATAACTTCCCGGCAAATAGATTCTGTATCAAATCTTGTTTTGAAAACTTTTAATGTGCCGGGTATTGCCGTGGCTGTAATAAAAGATAATAAAGTCATTCATGCCAAAGGTTATGGCGTGCGCTCCCTGGCTACTATGCAACCCGTAGATGAAAATACATTGTATGGCATTGCATCTAACAGTAAAGCATTTACAACTACGGCGCTCGCAATGCTGGTAGATGAAAAGAAAATTTCCTGGGACGATAAGGTCACAGACTATATTCCCGAATTCCGCATGTACGATCGATATGTAACGGAGCAGTTTACCATCCGCGATTTACTCACTCACCGCAGCGGCCTCGGGCTGGGCGCCGGAGACCTGATGTTCTGGCCGGATAGCAGCAGTTTCACCAAACAGGACATGATACGTAACCTGCGATACCTGAAAGCTACTTCTGCATTTCGCACTAAATATGATTATGACAATAATCTCTACATGGTGGCGGGAGAAGTGTTGGCACGTGTGACAGGCATGAGCTGGGAAAATTTCATTCAAACCCGGATATTAGATCCACTCGGCATGACGATGACGGCGCCATCATTTAAATTATTAAAAAATAAATCCAATGTAACTGAGCCGCACGCACCTGTTGATGGCACGGTAAAGGTTATACGCCGGGACTGGAATGAAAATGCAAATGCGGCGGGCGGAATATATAGCAACCTTACGGACCTGAGCAAATGGGTAATCATGCATTTGAATGACGGGAAGTATGGTAGTAATTTTGAGAAAAGATTAATCAGTGCAGATACCCATAAAGACCTTTGGGCGCCGCAGACTATTATAGAAGTAGGAGGTCCCGGTACTTACAACACGCATTTCGCAGCTTATGGCCTCGGCTTTTTCCTTAATGATTCCAAAGGGTACAAACAAGTGAGTCACACCGGTGGCCTGGCGGGCATCGTTACACAAGTTACCATGATTCCGGAACTGAACCTCGGAATAATTGTGTTTACTAACCAACAACAGGGTGCCGCATTTACAGCCATTACTAATACTATTAAAGATGCTTATTTTGGTATGCCGCCGGTAAACAGGATAAAAGAATACCATGACCGTGTGGTGGCTAATGAGGCAAGTGCAGAAAAAATTACGTCCGGCATTTGGGAAGAAATCAGGCTTGCCCAGAAAAATACACAACCGGTAAATGCAGATAAAGTGCTGGGCACTTACCACGATAAATGGTTTGGTGATGTAACGATTGTACGTAAAAATGGAAAGCTGTGGTTTACAGCTCAAAAATCGTTTTTACTTAATGGCGAGCTCACTCCATATAAAGGAAATACCTGGGTAGTGAAGTGGGGAGAACGCAGCCTGGATGCAGATGCCTTTGTTATGTTTAATGAAAGCGCCGAAGGTAAGATTGAACGCATGACCATGAAAGCCATTTCACCCCTGACAGATTTCAGCTTTGATTTCCAGGACCTTGATTTTGAAAAAATAAATTAAGAAATAAATTCAAAGCCCCCTCTCTTTTCGAGAGGGGGTTGGGGGTGAGGTTAAACAACCGGTGCTGCATCCAGAATTTCCTGGCTTACTCCATCTGCATATTTTTCAAAGTTTTTAATGAAATGTTCCGCCAGCCATTTGGCCCTGTCATCATACCCTTGTTTATCTTCCCAGGTGTTACGTGGGTTCAGAATTTCAAAGGGCACACCGGGGCAGGTTTTAGGCATTTGCATACCAAACACAGGGTGAGAATCATAAGCGACATCATCCAGTTTTCCTTCCAGTGCTGCAGAAATCATGGCACGGGTGAAAGTCAATTTCATTCTCTTTCCAATACCATAAGGCCCGCCACTCCAGCCGGTATTTACCATCCAGACATTTACGTCGGTTTCTTTCATTTTCTCACCCAGCATTTCAGCATATTTCCCAGGGTGCAGGGGTAGGAAAGGAGCGCCAAAACAGGCACTGAACGTGGCTTTGGGTTCTGTTATGCCCGCCTCTGTACCGGCCACTTTTGCCGTATAACCCGTTATAAACTGGTACATCGCCTGGCCAGGGGAAAGTTTACTAATGGGCGGAAGAATGCCATAAGCATCCGCAGTAAGGAAGAATATATTTTTTGGTGTTTTGCCAATGGAAGGTTCCAGCGCATTGCTGATGAAAGTGAGCGGGTAACTCACCCGGGTATTTTCTGTAATCTCTTTGCTGGCGAAATCTATAGTATTGGTACCGGGGAAAAAACTGGTATTTTCTACTAACGCCCCTGGACGTATGGCTGCAAATATCTCCGGTTCTTTTTCTTCATTCAGGTCAATCGTTTTTGCATAACAACCGCCTTCAAAATTGAAAACACCTGTATCCGTCCAACCATGTTCATCATCTCCTATCAGGCTGCGATTCGGGTCCGCACTCAAGGTCGTTTTTCCCGTACCGCTGAGGCCAAAGAAGATGGCTGTATCGCCTTCGCTGCCCATATTGGCAGAGCAATGCATACTAAGAACATTTTTCTGGTGCGGAAGTATAAAATTCAAAATACTGAAGATACCTTTCTTCATTTCCCCGGTATAGCCGGTACCACCAATGAGTACAATTTTCTTTGTAAAATTGATAATCGAAAAATTATGCTGGCGGGTGCCATCTGTTTCGGGGTCTGCTTTAAAACCCGGCGCCTGCAGGATGTGCCATTCTGGTTCAAAATTTTCCAGTTCCGCTTCAGTAGGTCGCAGGAACATGTTATAGGCAAACAAACTACTCCAGGGCTTTTCATTTACAATGCGGATGTTGAGCCGGTAAGCCGGGTCAGCACAAGCGCTTGAATCTCTCACCCAGATTTCCCTCTGCGACAGGTAGGCCGTCATTTTGTTATATATATGGTCAAAGTTTTCTGCTGAAAAAGGAATATTAAAATCATTCCAATACACCGCATCTTCTGTAATGCTGTCTTTTACTGTGAATTTGTCTTTAGGGCTTCTCCCCGTAAATTCACCTGTATGAATAACCAATGCACCGGTATCATTAAGAACACCTTGGCCACGTTGTACTGCCTGGTTCACCATTTCAGCAGGACTGAGTTGGTAATGCACAGGTTGGGAAGTTTTTATACCCAGGTCTGCCAGGGCTTTTAACGGCACCACCGGCAAGGTTGTTAGGGACATAGCAATCGTCATTTAGTGAGGCGGCAAAGGTAGCTGAATACCGGCTTACGAAAAATCAGTAAACCTTATACAAATCCTAATTTTATTCAAAATTTCTTCTTAATATTTAAACTTATTCAATTCATTTCAATTTTATTGAATGGTATTACAAAACACTTCGTTACACTTGAATATAATCGAATTTATTCTTTTATGTTGTTGCTGATAGCCGGAGGTACAAATGATTAAAACGTATATTGCATTTTAGCACTAAAAAAGAGCATTATGAAGTCTTTGCCTATTTCCAAAGAAATTTTTATTGAGAACAGGAGGCGTTTCCAGGCCAAAATGGAAGCTGGCTCTATTGCGATTTTTAACAGCAATGATGAGTTGCCTAATAATGGGGATGGACTATACCGCTTTAAACAAAATTCTGATTTGTACTGGCTTACCGGTATAGAGCAGGAAGATACAATGCTGGTACTCTTCCCGGGAAACCCGGATGAGAAATACCGGGAGGTACTGGTACTCGTCCGCCCCAATGAACTTAAAGAAAAATGGGATGGCCACCGGTTAAGGGTAAACGAAGCACAGGATATTTCGGGAATGTCTACGATTGTCTGGCTGGATGCGCTGGAGGGTTTTTTACAACCCTGGATACACCTGGCAGATTCCATATACCTTAATAGCAATGAGAATGACCGTAAGGGCAGCCTGATACAGGTGAGGGATTACCGGTATGCAGCGGCTATGCGGGAGCGTTACCCATTGCATGAATATAAGCGTAGTGCAAAAATTATGAAAGACCTCCGGGCTATAAAATTGGCTGCTGAAGTGGAGGTGATGCAAAAGGCCGAGGATATTACAGATAAAACTTTCCGGCGCCTGCTGCAGTTTATTCGCCCGGGGGTTATGGAGAATGAAATAGAAGCTGAAATTTATCATTCCTTTTTATCGCAGGGTTCTGTCGGCCCGGCCTATGGGTCCATAATAGCCAGTGGCGATAATGCCCGCATTCTCCATTATACAGAGAACAACCGGGAGTGTAAAGAAGGTGAATTAATATTAATGGATTTTGGTGCCGAATATTCCGGCTATGCTGCGGATCTTAGCCGGACGGTACCGGTTAGCGGCAAATTTACCCGGCGACAAAAAACAGTTTATAATGCCTGTCTGCACCTGCAACAATACGCGGCCAGCATATTAAAACCGGGCATCAGCATTGTAGATTATACAGAAAAAGTAGGGGATGAGGCCACGGTGATTTTTCAAAAAATCGGCTTGCTGAAAAAAACGGACATAAAAAATGAAGACCCTGCAAACCGCGCTTACCGCAAATATCTTTATCATGGTATTTCGCATCACCTCGGTATTGATGTACATGATTTGGGAACCCGCACGGAACCCATAAAAGCAGGGATGGTATTCACCATAGAGCCGGGCATTTATATAGAAGAAGAACAAATGGGTGTACGCATTGAAAATAATTTTTGGGTCACGAAAAACGGGAATAAAGATCTAATGAAAAATATTCCTGTCACGGTAGAGGAAATTGAAATGCTCATGAAAAAATAATGAGTCTTCTCCGGTTTAATCGGTTTAAGAACGAATGCTGTATTTTTGGGCCGCAAAAAAAGGGTTGCGGGAGTATTGATGAATCGCTACTTCAACTCTTGTTATTTACATGAAACATATCCCGAATCTTTTTACACTACTTAACCTGCTTTTTGGCTGTATGGCCATCATTTGTATTTTACAAAACGGCATAACAATTTTATACAGTGCAGACCAGGGGCAGTATATTGATATTCCCGAGCGCCTCTGGCAGGCTTCCTTATTCATCGGCCTGGCAGCCATTGTAGATTTCCTGGATGGATTTGTGGCTCGCCTCTTTAAAGCCAGTTCAGAAATGGGCAAACAACTGGATTCTCTTGCAGACCTGGTGAGTTTCGGGGTAGCGCCAGCCTTGATCATTTACCAGTTTTTGCGCCTGAGTTATGCAAAAGAAGATGCTGGCATAGATGCAAGCTGGTGGGTTTTGATTCCTGCTTTGTTTATCGCGATTGCTGCTGCTTACCGCCTGGCAAAGTTCAACCTGGATACGCGGCAGCAATATGGTTTCCGTGGAGTGCCCGTACCGGCTGTAGGGTTATTGATAGCCTCCTTCCCACTAATTTACTGGAATTTCAATATGGGCTGGGCAACGGATCTTTTATTAAATAAATGGTTTCTTTATGGCCTCGTTGTAATGGTTTGCTGGCTCATGGTAAGTGACTTACCTATGATGGCTTTAAAATTTACCAGCCTGGGCGTTAAAGAAAATATATATAAATACCTGCTCATTATCATTGCGTTGGTGGCGGCTAGATTATTCCACTGGGTAGCGGTACCGATAGTCTTTATATTATACATTATTTTATCTTTGGTAGCTGCAGCAAGCCAGCGAAAGACGGTACCGCCGGCTTTGTAAGTGGCAGGCTGCAATAAAGTTTTTAGATATGAAATATACAATCGAAGTTAAAGTAATGCCTTTAAAAGATTTACTGGATCCACAAGGCAAAGCCGTTAGTGGCGGGCTGGAAAACCTGGGCATTAAAGGCATTGAAGACGTACGCATTGGTAAAAACATCTGCCTTCAGGTAGAGGCAGAAAGCAAAGAAGCTGCTTTACAATTGGCAGATGAAGCTGCTTCTAAATTGCTGGCAAACCCGGTGATGGAAATGTTTGAAGTAAATCTTGCAGAATAATTTCAGCAGGTAAAATTTTCACGGCCTTGTTTCATTTGTTATTTGAAGTATGCTTTATATTATCCCCACGCCGATAGGTAACCTTGCAGATTTCACTTTTCGTGCGGTACAGGTGCTGAACGAAGTGGATTTAATACTTGCCGAAGATACACGTACCTCCGGGGTGTTGCTGAAACATTACAAGGTGCAAAAACCACTCTCTCCTTATCACCAGCATAACGAGCATAAAATTGTTGACCACATGGTGGATCAACTTGCCGAAGGTAAAAATATTGCCTTACTAACGGATGCGGGTACACCGGGAATCAGTGACCCGGCTTTCCTGCTCGTGAGAGCTTGTGTGGCGCAGGGAATAGAAGTACAATGCCTGCCGGGTGCGACGGCTTTTGTGCCGGCATTAGTGAACAGCGGCCTGCCCCTCTCAAGTTTTTGCTTCGAAGGTTTTTTGCCCCTTAAAAAAGGCCGGCAGACACTTATGAAAAAATTGGCCCTGGAGGCCCGTACGATTGTTTTTTATGAAAGCCCCATGCGACTTGTAAAAACGCTGGCCTTGTTTATAGAATATTTTGGCCCGGAGCGGATGTGTTGTGTAAGCCGGGAACTCACAAAAAAATTTGAAGAAAATAAACGCGGTACGCTGCAGGTTGTTCACGATTATTTTAACGCCAAAACGGTGAAGGGGGAAATTGTTATTGTTATTGCAGGATATGCTGTTTCCAAATAACTGAAATATTATCCCCGGCTCTAAACACGTTTAAAATAAAAGTTTAATTATCAAAATTTTTTAAATCATTTCCACGAAATTTACCACTCACCACAATTGAAAAGCATGAAGGTTCTATTTACCGCCGGTTGTTTATTTATTTCCCTGCTTAATATCCAGGCACAGCCTGGCCGCTGGCAACAGCGGGTGCAGTACACGATGAATGTAGATGCCGATGTAACAACCAACAGGTTGTCCGGTAAACAGAAACTTGTTTATACTAACAATTCTCCTGATAAACTTTCCCGTCTTTTTTATCATTTATACTGGAATGCGTTTCAGCCCGGAAGCAGTATGGATGTGCGCAGCCAGGAATTAGGTAAAACAATGATCAACGGCCGGCAGGATTGGGATAGCCGTGTCAAAGATCGTATCTCCAACCTGAAGCTGGAAGAAATAGGGTATCAGAAAATAATTTCTTTGAAAATGAATGGTGTTTCACAGCCTTTCTATTATCATGAAACCATTTTGGAAGTACAGCTAACAAAGCCCATACTACCCAATACGAAAGTGACATTGGATATGGAATTTGAAGCGCAGGTGCCGTTACAAATCCGTCGTTCTGGCCGCGATAATCCCCAAACAAAAGTGCGTTATAGCATGAGCCAGTGGTACCCTAAGCTTTGTGAATATGATTATGAAGGCTGGCATCCGACGCCCTATATTGCAAGGGAGTTTTATGGCGTATGGGGCGATTTTGATGTTACCATTAATATTGATAAAGATTATAAACTGGGTGGCACCGGCGTATTACAAAATGCTTCCGTCATTGGCTGGGGATATGACAAACCCGGCACCCCTCTCAAGCCAACGGCTTCGGCTAAACGTAGTTGGCATTTTACCGGGAAAAACATACATGATTTTGTTTGGGCGGCTGATCCTTATTATTTGCATATCTCACGCAATGTTGCCAATGGCCCGGTTATCCATGTTATTTACAAAGCACCTACGCCAAAAGCAGACTCTGCCTGGGTGAAAGTGGCTGACGCCGCAGTCGTGGTACTGCCCTACATTGAATCCCATTTTGGAAAATATCCGTACCCGCAATACTCTTTCATCCTGGGTGGTGATGGCGGAATGGAATACCCTATGGCAACGCTGATGTCTTCGGCTTCATTGGGTACAGCTTTTCATGAATGGATGCACAGTTGGTACCAGATGATGATGGGCACCAACGAAGGCCTTTACCCCTGGATGGATGAAGGTTTTGCCAGCTTTGCAGATGATTTGGTTTCCAGTTTCTACAACAAAAATTCAGCTCTGCTAAGGTTTAAAGCCGGGCTAAAAAGAAATATGTCGGACCCTGAAATAGAAGTGGCTACCAGCAACCTTCCGGACGAACACTCAGGTTCTTATGATAACTATTATGACCTGGTGAAAAGCGGCCTGGAAGAACCCATGACGACACACGCTGACCACTATAATACCAACTATGCTTATAGCATAGCCTCGTATAGCAAAGGAGAAGTTTTTATGGAGCAGCTGGGCTATATCGTTGGCGCAAAAGTCCGGGATAGTATTCTCACAAGTTATTATCGCCTATGGCGTTTCCAGCATCCGAACGTAAATGATTTTATGAAAGTTGCGCAGGATGTTAGTGGTATACAACTGGACTGGTATCGCCAATACTGGATTAATGGTACTAAAACTATTGATTACGGTATTGACAGTATATGGGAAGAAAATGGTATGATGCGAATCCGCCTGCGCCGGGCCGGGCTCATGCCCATGCCGGTAGATCTGAAACTAACGTTTAGGGATGGCAGCAGCGAGGTACATAATATTCCCTTGAACCTGATGTTCTCACATAAACTTCCGGAAGATGCTAAATCCGGGTTTGTTGTTCACGACGAATGGCGCTGGACGCACCCGACATATATAGTGAATATAAAAAGAAAATTAGCAGACCTGAAAATAGCCGAAATAGATCCTTCAAAAAGAATGGCGGATGTAGAACGAAAAAATAACCGGGTGGAATTAAATTGGTAAAAAAAGCCGGGAATAAATTCCCGGCCGGGTTACATGGTAAACAGGTTGGTTTTCAGGATTACTTAAGTCATGGTCCTGCTTAATCTGCCAATAATATTCCCTTTATGCCAAAGCTGCATAATGTAGGTGCCTTTATAAATATGCTCAGGGGTTAGGGTAAAATTCAGCGGCTTTTCCGGGCTCACCTGTTCGGCATTTAACTTTATAGAATAAACTTTTCTTCCGTTTGGTGTTTCAAATGATCCCGAATCCCAGGCCGTTTTTACCACGCGGCCATCGGGTTGCAGCAACACTATCATAATATCTGACCGCATAGAAGAAGGCCAGTTCTTTATGGTAAACGAACCTACTATTTTTTCAGCATCTTCTGCAGAAGTTTCTTTTTCCGAATTTTTATCACCCGCTACTGCAAATAAATAAAGACCAGCAACGGATGGATTAATAGTTTTTTCCGGTGTCGTACTTTTTTCCGTAACCTTTATTGCGGTTTGAGAAGATATTGCACCACTTACGCTGCTGTTGTTAGCCGTAGCCATCAGGCGCTCCAGCAATTTTTGCAATTTCCTGTTTTCCGATTCTATACTGCTATAGCCTTGTTGCAGTTTAACTACTTTGAGCTGCAATTCTTCAATTTTTTCACGGGCTGCCAGTAAATTTTTTTCCGAGCCCTGGTCTCTAAGCAGGTCTGCAATTTCTTTTTTCAACTGAGACATTTCCATATAAGCTGTATCGCTTTGCCCGCTAGCATTTTGAGCCGCCAGGGTAAATTGCTGGTCAATTGTTTTTACTGTGTTATTATAAACCTGCTGCAGCGAATCCCTCACCCAGTCTTTTGTGGCTACTTCAGGTCCGGACGCTGCTTTCTGAATAATAGTTGCCTCTCCGCGATGCCGGAAATATAAGCTGTACCCCGTTATGGCAAGCAGGACTGCTGACACAATAAGGATTGCAATTGAAGTAAATAGTAAGGCGTCGTAATTATTTTTACGCATCCGTAATGTATATTAAAAAAAATAGCTTCCAGGCAGGCAGAACAGGATGGATTATTTTCTCAGGGTTTGATTTACATAGGCGCTTATCCAGCCTACCTGGCCATTCTTTACCAGGAAAAATTTCTTCTTATCCAAGGTACCTTCAAACTGGCGGACAATTTTTAGCAATAAACCCGTGCCGGCCATCAATGCTTTTTGATCAAAAACTTTTTGCACACGTGAAATTTCAGTCATGGCTTCCTGCTTCAACTCTTCATCTTTGATATCCCGGGTAAGAATCGACGGGCTCATGAGGTTATAGAGATTCGTTAACCGCTCATTAAAATCTTCCAGTTCTTTATATGTAAAAGGCACCACAGCATTATCTGCCATCTCGGGATATAGCAGCGTGGCCACAGACCAGGAGATGCCGCCGCTGAAAGCGAAATTATCATTCATATTGTACGCCCCGCTTTCATTTACAGCATATATGATTTCAGTTTCCGGGTCACCTGCGAGTACGCGGGCCAGTTGTTTTTCATAATTACCTATACTTTCATTTCCATCTATTCTTTTATTGGTCGCGTTGGTAATTGTTTTTGTGCCCCAACTGAGATTAAATAATTTCATGTTGGAAGTGTTACCATCTTTAAAATATCCACCCTTAGTGTTTCCACTGCCAATGTCAATTAAAAAAGTATTATACCGGCGGACTTCCGGCACAATGCCCAAATGAGAAAGCCGTGCTTCTTCTGTAACATCTATAACATCTACCACGCGGCCAGGTTCATTTACGGCCAGCCGGAAGGAATCCGACAACTTAATGATCCAATCAGATTTATTTTCTTTTTCTGCCTGGCCTTTTACACCACTGCTCACTACAGTAAATATTCTTCCGGCCGGTATGTCATATCCTGTCAAAGCAGCGTTATAAAGTCCCGTTAGTGCCCCCAACGTTTCATGAAAACTGGCAGGGGTGAAAGAAATAAAATCCGTATTTACGGAGCTGTCTTTCACTGCCGTGAACTGACCTGTGCTGGCAGCATTTTTACCCATAGAAATAATACTGAGTTTTACACCCTTGCTACCTACATCTATACCGGCATATAAACTGTTACGCTTTATTTTTGGTGGTAGTGACTGTTGGGCATAAGTTCCCCAGGAAAGTCCGGAAAAAATAAAAATATATAAAGCTTTCAGTAAAGGCTTGTTCATGTACAGCAAGTTTTCGCAAATTTACTTCAGGAAAACGCCCTGCGCACAGCAGATGTGGATATGTGCAAAGATTGTGCGTTAGGCGCTTCCTATGTTTCCGCAGGTTTGATAAGCAGTCTAAAAAAGATTATAAATTGTGTTTATATTAAATTACCGGCTGGTAGAGAAGGTACTTTTCCTTAAAGTAAGGCTCTTCAAACATGGTTTCTATGTCCCAGGCACGGGGCTTACAACGGCTTTCAGAAATCTCTTTGCCCAAATCCCCGCCTTTGAGGCAAATAAGTCCATTAGGAATTCCAGCCTGGGATTTGTTTTTTTTCAGGAGGGGCTTACTCCAGTACCAGAGATCTTTCAAAGGTGCTACGGCACGGGAAACAATCGCATCAAATTTCCTGTCTTTAATGTCTTCAGCACGGCTGTGTTTTACCGTAATATTTTTCAGGCCAACGGCGTCTGCTATAGACTCCGCCACCACCAGTTTTTTATTGATGCTGTCTACGAGCAGGAAATTTATCTCCGGGAAAAATATGGCCAGGGGAATGCCCGGAAAGCCACCACCACTGCCCAGGTCCATCACCTGCATCCCGGGTGTAAATTCAAACTGCGTAGCTATTGCTAAGGAATGCAGAACATGGTGCAGGTAAAAATTTTCTGTGTCTTTGCGGCTGATGACATTTATTTTTTGGTTCCAATCCTGGTAGGCAGGCAGGAGCGCCTCAAATTGTTTAAGCTGAGATAGGGAAAATGCCGTAAAATATTTTTCAATTACATCCATACCGGTTTGGCTTTGCGAAATAATGCCGGGGCAAAAATGAGATAATAAAAAAACATCCAGATATCAAATAACAACATCCAGGGGAAAAGGTCTTTTTCATTGAGGCGGTAAAGCGTTTTTCCCAGCATAATCAACTGGATAATTAGCCGGAAGGCAAAGATGGCAAGCGCATACTCCCAGTTGTAAAAAACAGCCGCGAGTATGAGCAAAGGATAATAAAGAAACTGCGACAAAGCAAATAGCGCCAGTAAGAATTTATGGCTGGCTTTATAAAATTTCGAGGTGGTATAATGCCTTGCTTTTTGTTTTTTCCACTGCCGCCAGTTTTGTGGTGGTTTACTCAGGGTAAAATTTTCCTGCTCAACATTAATGACTGTGTTGTGTTTATTCGCGGCCATATTTACAAAAAGATCATCATCACCTCCTGTAATTTTATTGTGTGCTGAAAAACCTTTGTGGCGGAAGAAGACATTTTTTTTATACGATAAATTTCTGCCCACGCCCATGTAAGGCAGGCCCGCAAGGGCATAGCTGAGGTATTGCAGGGCACTGAAAAAGGTTTCCCAGCGTACAAGTTTGTTCAGTAATCCTTTTTGCTTGTGGTAAGCGCCATAACCCAACACAATCTCTGTCTTGTCTTCATAGCAGTGCTGCATATTATCAATCCAGTGTTCACTGGCCGGCACACAATCCGCATCCGTCAACAATAAAATTTCATGCGCTGCAGATTTAATCCCGATGCTAAGTGGAAATTTTTTACCGGGAATCATTTTAGCTTCCTGCGTAAGTTCTACAATTTTTAATTGGCGAAACTCTTTTTGCAACGCCTCCAATAAGTATTTACTTTCATCAAAAGAATTATCATTTACCACGATAACTTCATGCGTGGTTTTATAATTCTGCACCAGGATGCCAGGAAGATTATTAGCCAGGTTTTCTGCTTCATCGCGAGCGCAAACAATGACAGAAACGGCATGTGTCTGGGATATTTCCCGTGGTTTTTTTTTGTAAAAGGCCAGCCGCATAAAAAAAAACAGGTAATAAAAAACCTGTATAAAACTAAAAAAAGCAAATAGTATGAAAAGGGCCAGTGGCCAGTAAAGGGCAATTAGTTCGGGTAAATGCATGGCTGCAAAAATACATCTCCATGCGGTATCAAATGGCCATTGCCGCTTTTTTTATGGTCTATATTTGCAACTAATTTTTTCAGGGCATGGGCGCATTGACTTTCACATTACAAGGTACAGATACATATTCGGCTGCACGTGCCGGCCTCATAACAACAGATCATGGCGATATACTGACGCCGGTCTTCATGCCGGTGGGTACAGCTGGTTCGGTTAAAGCGGTGACGCAGCAGCAACTGGCCAGTGATGTAAAAGCGCAAATTATTTTAGGCAATACGTACCACCTTTACCTGCGCCCGGGGCTGGAAACTTTACAGGCAGCAGGTGGCCTTCATAAATTTAATCATTGGAACAAACCTATCCTAACGGACAGCGGTGGCTTCCAGGTATTTTCCCTTTCCAATACCCGCAAACTTACAGAAGAAGGGGCGTTGTTCCAGAGCCATATAGATGGTAGCCGGCATATGTTCAGCCCGGAAAAAGTTATGGATATACAGCGCATTATTGGTGCAGATATCATCATGGCTTTTGATGAATGTCCTCCGGGGGGCAGTCCCTATGATTATGCCAAAACATCCCTGGCACTTACGCAGCGATGGTTAGACAGGTGTTTCAACCGCCTGCAAGAAACAGCACCTTTATATGGATATACCCAAAATCTATTTCCTATTGTACAGGGAGGCGTGCATGAAGACCTGAGGATAGCGTCGTGTGAATATATTGCTGCCAAAAATGCCACAGGCAATGCTATAGGCGGCCTGAGCGTGGGAGAACCTATAGAGAAAATGTATGAAATCTGCCATCTTTGTTGTGAACATTTGCCCACAGATAAACCGCGATACCTTATGGGTGTGGGCACGCCATGGGATTTACTCACTTGCATAGAGTCTGGCATAGATATGTTTGATTGTGTAATGCCTACCCGAAATGGCCGCAACGCAATGCTCTTTACTTCTAAAGGCGTAATCAATATTGATAATAAAAAATGGGAACACGATTTTTCCCCTATTGACGAGGGCATTGATAACGAAATGTGTGCATATTATTCCAAAGCTTATGTGCGGCACCTGTTTAAGGCCAAAGAATACCTGGGCCTGACTATAGCCAGCGTACAAAACCTGTCTTTTTATACCTGGCTGGTAAGTGAAGCCCGCCGGAAAATATTGGAAGGCAACTATAAAGCGTGGAAGGAAGAAATGTTGCCCGTATTTCGCCAAAGACTTTAGGCCTTTGCACAATAAAATTTTCCGGGGTTTATTTTTTCTGCGTATTATCTTTAGGGAAGCTTATAAATTATACTTTATGAAACTCATAGCTTTTCTCCTGAATTTTTGCTTGTGCCTGTCATTTTCACCCGTTGTTTTTGCACAGAATGCCGCTTTGCCAAAAGATGCCCCTGTTGACGTGACAGTGACGGATTTTAAAAATAAGATTCTCAGCAATGAACTGGTAATTTTCCGGAGCCTGGATCATGACCGGGAGTACCAGGGAGTTTCCGGGGAAGATGGAAAAGTGACTTTGCGTTTACCTGCCGGCGATAGTTATGAAATGTATGTTTTTGGTTTCAAAGATTCTACGGCGCATAATATGCTGGAAATACCGGCGCTGAAGGCGAATGCTTATTATAAAGATCCATTTAAAGTTAAAATTCAATTCCAGCCTTCAAAAACTTTCATACTCCAGGATTGTAATTTTGAAACCGGCAAAACCAACCTGGAACCAGAAAGCTATGCTGTACTGGATGAACTCGTGGCTTATCTCAAGCGTAAAGAAGATGTGCGTATAGAAGTGGGCGGCCATACTGACAATGTTGGCAAAGCCGCCAGCAACCTCGCTTTATCAAAGGATCGTGCCCAGGCAGTAATGGATTACCTCATCGCTAAAGGCATAGACCCTGCCCGCCTGGAAGCAAAAGGATATGGAATGACTGTGCCTGTGGAAGATAATAATTCTGAAGAAGGCCGGGCACAAAACCGGCGAACTGAAATTAAAGTGTTGGATTAGCAAAAAAAAAGCCAGCCAAAAAGTATGGCTGGCTTATATAGGGTATATAATATTGTTAGAGTGTGCGTCTTGCCGTAATCGTTACGGTGTTTCCATTCCCATCGTTGAATGTTCCGTTTATGGCATCTGCGTTTAAGGTGCCAAGTATATTGCCATTGGGATCTTTTAGCTTATTATCCGTTGTAAGAGTACCATTAAAATCCGTTGATGAAGTTGAGGTACTCTTTCTGGACTGGCCTCCATATACCCGGGCCGATCTTGACAGCAGCATATTAAACGTGCCGTCTTCCGGCCGGGTAGTATGATACGTTCCTTCAAAAACTTCAATGAGAGAGTTTGAAGTTTCTTTTACCAAAGTAAACTGGGTTCCAGGGTGTCCTGGGATGGATGAGGAAGTAACTATAGGAGATCCGCCATTAGCCGCAACAGAGAAAGTAATACTAACTGCTGCGCCATTTAAGGTGCCGGTGAAAGGGGCCACATAAGGCTGGCCTGCCTGCCAGGTTAAAGTAGAGGTAAGGTTTACAACTATACCATCTAAAACCATCCGTGCTGTTATTGTTGTACCATCATTCAAAACGTTGAATGATATGGTACCGGTAGAGCCAACTACCGCGCCTTTGTAAATGCCCTTACTGCTACCATCATTTGCCGCAAGAGCATCGGGCGTTTGTTTGCAGGTAGTGCATGTGTAGGAAGGATTCGTGGTTTTGTCTTTCTTACAACTGAACATGGCAGAACATGCAAACAGTAAGAGAAAAATTTTAATGTAATTCATGATTATTGTTTTTGGGTTTAATAGTTATGCTCACATAAGTGCCGCATTATCTGGTAAAGGCACAATGTAAGTTGCCGGCCCCTCAATAAAAATGTGAAAAAAGTAGTAGGAGTTTATCAGCGCAGCCCGGCTTTTCTGAGGGCGTCTGCTTTATTGCAGGCGTGTAATTTTTCGTAAATATTGCGCAAGTGGGTTCGCACCGTTTCTATGGAAATAAATAATTTTGCAGCAATTTCTTTATAACTATATCCCTTGGCCAACCATCTCAATACCTCATTTTCCCGGCCGGAAAGATTTTCTTTTGCATCAATATAAGGAATGTCTTGCTGAAAGGCAGAAACAACTTTGCGGGCAATGGCATTGCTCATAGGGCTGCCCCCTTTTTGAAGGTCACGTAAAGCTTCAATTAATTTAGCCGCCTCCATATTTTTTAACATGTAACCGGTTGCGCCTGCTTTCAGGGCTTTAAAAATTTTATCTGTCTCATCAAATGCACTTAATACCATACATTGAATACCTGGCCTCAGTGGCTTTAACCATGCAATGAAATCAATTCCTGACTTTCCGGGTAATTCTATATCTGTCAATACAATTTCGATATCATTTCCCATGTCATTTTCGAAAAAATGAATCGCCTCTTCAGCGGTCGCAAAACCTGCCCTAAGGTCAAACTCACTAGAGCCCGCTATCAAGGCGCCCAGGTAGTTGCGTATTTTTTCATCATCTTCTATAATCAGTACAGGCGCCATAACATAAAATTAAACCGGAAAATGAATTTCATTTTGTGAAATTAGTAGTAGCAAGAAGGGGCATACAATATTCAACCCTCGTCCCCGGGTTCAATGCAATCACTTCAAAACTACCCTCAATATCTGTCATTCTCCTGGTCATATTCTTTATGCCATTATGCCCGCTTATTGAGGGAATAGAAGAGATGCCTTTACCATTATCTGAAACGCTGAAACAATAATTTTCCCGGTTTAATTCCAAACGAAGGATTATTGATGTGCAGGCCGCATGTTTTAGGGCATTATTAATGGCCTCCCGTGTTACGAGATAAATATTACGACGTTGTAAATTACTCAGTTTAATATCCGGCAGAGCATCTGGAAAATAAATTTCATAAGAAATAACCAGGGCTTCTGTATAGCGGCTGCTTTGTTCCCTTATATAGGCGAGTAAATTTTCCAGACTGTCATTTTGAGGGTTCAGCGACCATATAATTTCACTCATGGTTTGTACGAGTTGCCGGGCGGAAAGTGAAATGCGGGCTATGTCTTTTTTAAGATCTGTGGCCGTTTTGTCCTGGGATTGTAATAATTCACTCAGCAATGCAATATGTGTTATTTCACTGCCAATTTCATCATGCATATCGGCACTTATCCTGTTCCGTTCTGCGTCTATAGCGACCTGTTTTTCCAAGCTTCTTAACTTTACCTGTGCCTTGGCCAACGCTATTTTATTTACAATAAATGCTAGTAACGTCAGAGTGATTAATATCATCAGAACCATAAACCAGTTTTGCTTCCACCAGGGCGGCGCAATGTTTATAAATATATTTTCTTCATCACTCCATTGCCCGTAAGCATTTGAAACCTTCAGCCGCATTTTATATTTTCCTGGCAGAATATGACTATAGCGGGCCATAAAATTATCAGCCATACGCCAGTTGCTTTCCCAACCTTCCAATTTGTACATAACCCGGTTGGCTTCCGGCCGCGTATAATCCAGTGCTGCAAAATGAAAATTAAATTCATTTGAAAAATAGGGTACCGCTAACGATCGGGTATTAATGAAATTGCTGTCGGGTTTAAAAATTTCATTATTAATTTCCAGCATAGTTATTACTCCTGAAGGCTTTTTACCCGGCCCTGGCGTATAGCCCGGTTTAAACCAGTTAAAACCTTTAATACCTCCAAAATAAAAATTACCTGTGTTACTCCTGTAAAAGGCACCAGTATTAAATTCATTGCTTTGCAACCCATCCAGGTATGTATAGTTTACAAATTTTTTACCAGCCCGGCTGAAATGACTCAGTCCATTGTTAGTGCTTAGCCAGAGATTGCCATCGGGGCATTCTAATGCTCCATATACATAATTATTTGCCATGCCGGAACGTTCATCATAAAGCGTATAAATAAAATTATTTGTATTCACGTGCAGTAAGCCTTTACCACTCCCTACCCATAAAAAATCTTTTTGTTTTTCGTCCTGTACAATGCTTAAAGGATTTAGGCCTGAAAGGTATTTTCCTTTGTAAGCATAAACACCATCCTGGAGTGTATAATGAAACAGTCCCTGACCGGGAAGTATCAACAAAAGGCTGCTATCAGCTAATTCTAATAAATCTGTAGCCTGAGAAATAAAGCCTGGTAATACAGATTTCCAGTAAGCATTGAATTTCCCCTGGCGGTTTTTACTGACACACCATACACCAAAATCTGAAGCGGCCATAATATCACCGTTTCTTAATTGAATAATTTTATTTACACTATTATTTACCAGGTTTCCATAGTTTACAATTTGTGACATAGGTATTCTATGGAATGAGGCTGTTTTTTCCTCAAACAATGAAATACCTCCATTATGGCCCACCCACATATTTCCCTCCCTGTCACAAAAAATACTACTGACTACATTGCCTGGCAAGCTGTGCGGATTTTCTTTTACATGTTTATAATTTTTCAGGGTTAACGTAGCCGGATCATATATATTTAGTCCGTTTGTCTGGCTGCCAAACCAGATTCGGCCTTTGCCATCTTCATAAAAGCATTTTGTAAAATAATCCTGGAGAAGGGGATAATCCCCTTCCTGCAAGGGAAAAATGTGAAACTTTGGTTCTTTTAAATCCAACCGGGCAACGCCGCCACCATCCATGCCAATCCATAAGTTATCATTCCTGTCTATGTACAAGCATGTAGTCAGGTCAAACGGCAGGCTTTTTAATTTTATATTAGAATGCGTAAACCGAGAAAACTGGTTATATTTTTTATCAAAGCACATTAAGCCCTTACCCCTGGCCGTTAGCCATAACCTGTTATAATTGTCTTCTATGCCATCCTGGCTTATAAAATTTATTTTCTCTTCATTTATTTGTTTTTGAATGATTTTGCATTTGCCTGTAAAGTTGTCACAGTAGATTATTTTATCATCGTATGAAAGAATTTGAGACGCATGACCAAATAAAATGGCATGGGGAACGTTTGCCAGGCCTTGCCAGGTATACGTACGATTGTAAACATTGAAATTCAGGAAATCATTTTTCTTACTGGATGGGTGTATTTTAATGTTTTCATTATTATCACAGGTTACAGATTCCAGGTTAATTTTATCGTAATCAGAGGCTACAGGGAGTTTATAGCGTTTAATCTTTCCTGTATTTTCATCATACGCACACATACCGGTTTTTATATTGTACATCCATAACAGGCCCATACTGTCCAGGCATACCAACATGAAATAAGCATTACCAAATTCTGAAGGTTCAATGGGCCTTAATCTTTTTATTTTTTCTGTAAATTTTTCCCATTTATAAATGCCTGCCTGGTTGCAATACCAGATATTGCCCTGTTTATCTTCCTGTATTTTTCCCCGTACAAAATTATTAGAGACTTCTCCGGGGATAATGGCATTATACCTGTAAGCTTTAAGGCTATGGCCATCATACCTGCATAAACCATCGGCTGTACCAAACCACATAAATCCGGTTTTGTCCTGCAAAATGCTAAAAACTGAGCTGTGTGGTAGTCCATCGTTTACCCCCAGGGCTTCGAAACGCGGAATAATAACCTGGGCAATTCCCTGGAATGAGAATAAAGAACAGGTAAGCAATAGTGGCAGGTAGATTTGGAGCCTCGGCGACATCTAACTTAAATATACGCCTTAAAAATTATTAAAATATTTTTATATAAAATAGCCGGCGCTTGCGCCGGCTTTAATATTTTATTGTGTGAATCTTATTACATCACCGTAGAAGAAACCAGGTTTGTGGTTACGTCCGTTGTATTATTTATACCCAGGTAATTCAAGGTTACTTTATTGGTGCTTTGTATAAGGCCCACTTTGGGTGCATAATAACTATGTATATCAGTTGTGAGGGCGGTGGGAGGAAGACCCGCTATGGAAATGGTTGTCTGCACATGTATTACGCCAGTGTAACTTTTTCCTTTTACATTGAGGCTTATACCTTTTTCTTTTAAAAGATTCGTTGCTGTAACAACCAGGGGCAAACCACTGTAGCTTATATTATAAGTCTGGGCCCAGGTGCTGTTCACTTCCACATTATCCTTCAGGTAAAGATTCACCACTTTGGTGCCACCCAATGCATCAGGTAACTTTTGGAAAGTCGTGTAAGCACCCCCGCTAAGGCTATAATATTCTGATGTACCTGTGGCACTATTACTGAAAACATGAAATGAAACACCGTCAATTGTACTATCACGATTAGTGGAAGTAAGGGTGTAAGTGCTGGTGGAGGGTGGCACGGCAGCATTATTAACCTGCTCATAATTCCAGCTGCTGCCGGTTGTAAAAGTCATGTAAGCAGCAGCGCTTCCGGAGCCGGACCCAGATTTTTTACAGCTGCTCAGGAATAAAAGGATGGACAAAATGCCTAATAAGGAAAATTTCATATAAGTTTTACGGTTTTGTTATGTAATAATAGTATTTTTTGCGTAAATATTAATTTAATACTCTTATCTTTGCGCTCCCAAATTTATGGCTAAACAGGCATTAATCAAACAAGATGGAACCATTATCGAAGCATTAAGTAATGCTATGTTTAAGGTGAAGCTTGAAAATGGCCATGAAATCCTGGCGACAATTTCCGGTAAAATGCGTATGCACTATATCAGAATTCTACCCGGGGATAAAGTGGGAGTGGAAATAAGCCCTTACGATTTAACGCGTGGACGCATCATTTTCCGTTATAAATAATGGATGGAATCAACATCATTGTATTAAATCTTAGCACACAATACTAAGGACTTAGTACTTTTAAAATTACGAATATGAAAGTAAGAGCATCGATAAAAAAGCGCAGCGCCGATTGCAAGATTGTACGCCGGAAAGGTCGCCTTTATGTAATCAACAAAAAAAATCCACGCTTTAAGCAAAAGCAGGGATAGGCTTCCGAAAGGAAATAATTTAAAATTTAAAATTTAAAATTTCATATGGCTCGTATTGCCGGTATCGATTTACCAAAAAATAAAAGAGGAGAGATAGGACTTACCTATATATATGGTATTGGTCGCTCTACTGCTGTTTACATTCTTGAGAAAGCAGGAATTGATGTGAATAAGAAAGTAAACCAGTGGGATGATGATGAGCAAACAGCTATACGAAACGTTATCAATACAGAATTTAAAACTGAAGGTGCTTTAAGGAGCGAAACGCAGATGAATATAAAGCGTCTGCTGGATATTGCCTGTTACCGTGGCCTTCGCCATCGTAAAGGTTTACCCGTTAGAGGCCAGCGCACCCGTACCAACAGCCGCACCCGCAAAGGGAAGCGTAAGACGGTTGCCGGTAAGAAAAAAGTAGCTAAGAAATAATTTTTATGGTGCCCCGGCTCTGGCCAGGGTATCTCCATTTTACGGCTCGATTTATTTTAACCATCGCCAGATAGCATAAGCCGGCAGGAGGGAAGGTTAAACACCGGGAACGGTGAATATTTATTAAAGATTACCTGGATTTTAATTATGGCAAAAGCACAAAGCGCTAAAGCAGCGGCAAAAAAAAGGGTTGTAAAAGTAGAAGCCCACGGTGATGCACACATCACAGCAAGTTTCAATAACATTATCATCAGTCTTACCAACAAACAGGGACAGGTTATTTCCTGGTCTTCTGCCGGTAAAATGGGTTTTAAAGGCAGTAAGAAAAATACGCCATATGCCGCCCAGATGGCAGCAGCAGATGCAGCAAAAGTTGCATTGGATGCCGGCCTGAAGCGTGTAGACGTTCTCGTGAAAGGACCGGGAAGTGGCCGCGAAGGCGCTATCCGTTCTTTGTCTCAGAATGGGATTGAAGTTTCTACTATTAAAGATGTAACTCCTCTGCCACACAATGGTTGCAGGCCTCCGAAGAAAAGAAGAGTTTAATCAGCAGGCAATTTGCAATTGACAATTTTTAATTGCAAATTGTCAATTTATAAAAGGGTTCAGCATTCATTTTAAAAGGTCTTTATAATGCTGCACCGTCACTAAAAGACCAATAGAAATAATATGGCACGCTATACAGGCCCCAAAACAAAAATCTCCCGCAGATTTGGTGAGCCCATTACCGGTAATGGTAAATGGCTCACAAAGAACAGCAATCCTCCCGGCCAGCACGGCGCAACTAAAAAGCGTAAAACTTTAGGGGAATATGCTTTGCAGCTGAAAGAAAAGCAAAAAGCAAAGTATACTTATGGTTTGCTGGAAAAACAATTCCGCAAAACTTTTGAAGAAGCTAACCGCCGCAAAGGGGTAACTGGTGAAAACCTGATCAAGCTCCTGGAAGCCCGCCTCGATAACACCGTTTATCGTATGGGTATTGCCATTAGCCGCCAGAGTGCCCGCCAGCTTGTGAGCCACAAACATATTGCAGTGAATGGGGATGTACTAAACATACCTTCTTACAGTTGTAAGCCAGGTGATGTTATAACTTTTAAAAACAAATCTGCAGTGAATACTTCCCTTACCGGGAACATACGCGGCAAAAATGCCAAGTTTAACTGGCTGGAGTGGAATGAAGCAGATATGAAAGGTACTTTCATTACATACCCTGAAAGGGAAAGTGTTCCTGAAAACATTAAGGAGCAGCTGATCGTTGAATTGTACAGTAAGTAATGTATTGTCAATTGCTTATTGTCAATTGTCAATTGGATTATGCCGGAAACAAAAAATTTTAAATTAAAACAACAAAATACAAATGGCCATTTTCAATTTTGTTAAACCAGATAAAATTGTTCTTCAGAAAGCTACAGACTTTGAAGCACAATTTGAATTTCGTCCATTAGAGCCAGGCTATGGCGTAACGATTGGTAATGCTCTTCGCAGGGTTTTGCTCAATTCGCTGGAAGGCCACGCTATTGTGGGCATCAACATTGCCGGGGCAGATCACGAATTTGCTACCATTAAAGGTATTACTGAAGATGTGACAGAAATTATCCTGAACCTGAAGCAGGTTCGCTTTAAGAGCAAGGTAGATCATGATGTAAGCACAGAAAAAGTGACTTTGTCTATTAAAAATAAAACTGAGTTCACTGCCGGAATGATTGGTGAAGCTTCACCTGCTTTCGAAGTGATGAACCCGGAATTGCGCATCTGCACCCTGGACAGCAGTTCTAAATTAGATATTGAAATCAGCATTGGTAAGGGCCGTGGTTATGTGCCTGCAGAAGAGCATAAAGAGAAGAATAATCATTTCGGGTATATTCCTGTAGATGCTATTTTTACCCCGATCAAGAATGTAAAATACACGATTGAAAATACCAGGGTTGAGCAGCGGACGGATTTTGAAAAACTGGTTATGGATGTTATTACAGATGGTACCATACACCCGGAAGAAGCGGTGAAGCAAGCGAGCCGTATTCTTATCCAGCACCTGATGATCATCACCGATGAAAATATTACTTTCGATACCAAAGAGGACAAGAAAGAAGATATGGTAGATGAGCAAACACTGCAACTGCGCAAGATGCTGAAAACACCACTGGAAGATTTGGATCTTTCTGTGCGTGCCTTTAACTGCCTGAAAGCTGCGAAAATTAATTCATTAAGCGAACTGGTTCAATACGAGCAGGAAGACTTAATGAAGTTCCGCAACTTCGGTCAGAAATCATTGAGCGAAATAGACCAGGTATTGCAGGAAAGAGGCTTAAGCTTTGGGATGGACCTTAGCAAGCTGAAACTGGATGATGAGTAGGGTGGTTGATTAGTTAATTGGTTGATTGGTTAATTGGTTGATCAGTTGATTAGTTTGTAGTTTATTAGGGATTAGGAATTAGGAATAAGGAATTGGGTGTCTATTCACATCGTCATAATAGATGGTGACCGACTGTGATGGGAATTGAAATAATGTAGACCTTAGAATTCCTAATGACAAATAATGAATGACTAGTGACTAATGTCTTATGACCAATCGACATTGCCCTATCTAAAATCTAAAATCTATCATCTAATATCTCAATACTAAGTACTAAGTACTTTATACTATTACAAACAGTAGGTTACAATTCCTGACACGGTGTAACCGAATAAAAAACAAACGTCATGCGTCACGGAAATAAAAACAACAACCTAAGCCGAACGGCTTCACATCGCAAATCTTTATTACGCAACCTGGGTTGCCAGTTAATAACCTATAAAAGAATTACGACTACCCTCGCAAAAGCCAAAGTACTGCGTACTTTTATAGAGCCCATCATCACACGGACAAAAGCGACGGATACCAAAGAACTCATCATGCACAATCACAGGATTGCTTTTAGCTACCTGAATGATAAAGCAGCGGTGAAAGAATTGTTTACTGTTGTTGGTCCTAAAGTTGCCGGCCGCCCCGGTGGTTATACCCGTATTATTAAGTTGGGTGCAAGGGTAGGAGATAATGCTGAAATTGCAATGATAGAACTGGTAGACTTCAATGATGTCTACGGTAAAGGCATAGAGAAATCCTCTGAACCAGCTAAGCGTACACGTCGTAGCGGTGGTGCAAAGAAGAAAGCAACTACAGATACGGATGAAGCAGTAGTTACTACAGACGCACCTGCCAAGAAAAAAGCAACTAAGGGAGATGACCTGAAAATTATTGAAGGCGTTGGCCCTAAAGGAGCCGAAGTATTGGTTGCGGGTGGAATAAAAACTTTCGCCGATGTTGCAGCAGCTACACCGGAGCAACTGAAAGAAATTTTAGATGCCTCTGATGGTAGTTTTAATGCGGCTGACACCACCACCTGGCCGGAGCAGGCACAACTTGCTGCTGATGGTAAGCTGGATGAATTGAAAGAATTACAGGACCGCCTGAAAGGTGGCCGTGCTGAATAGGATTTTTAAGCATTCATGATATTTAAAAGCAGACTTTATAGTTTGCTTTTTTTTGTGCCTTTAAAACTTGTCTTATCTCTCAGGATTAAACTGGAGTAATACTTTACAAACTTTAAATACGCTAAATATATTATCCACTTCAACTTCAGCACATACTCTATATACTTTACTTTCTTCTCCGGTAATAACATAGTTTATAGAGCAAAATGTTTTTTCTTTGCATGAATAAGTAAATCAATGATGGACAAAACTCCTTGTATTTTATTGCTGGCAGATGGAACGCTTTTTCATGGTACTGCTTTTGGAAAAACCGGCACAGCCGTGGGTGAAATTTGTTTTAATACAGGCATGACGGGTTACCAGGAAGTATTTACAGATCCTAGTTATTATGGCCAGGTGCTCATCATGAATAATGTGCACACCGGAAACTATGGCGTGAAAGAAGGCGATGTTGAAAGCCGGGGCGTAAAAGTAAAAGCCGTCATAGGCCGCAACCTGGAAGAAAAATTTAGTCGTATACAGGCAGATGGGTCCCTCCAGGAATATTTTGAAAAAGAAAATATCGTTGCCATAAACGACGTAGATACGCGGTCGCTTGTAACGCATGTACGAACCTGTGGCGCCATGAATTGCATCATCAGCAGTGAAGGGTTAACAGTAGAAGAATTGCAACAGAAATTGAAAGAAGTGCCGGATATGGATGGCCTGGAACTTGCTTCCGTAGTAAGTACAACAAACTCTTATGAACTTGGTAAAGAAGGTAGTAAACTCAAAGTGGC
>JBDSWG010000185.1:0-14236 GCA_039926825.1 Ferruginibacter sp. | reverse complement strand
ATGTATAAAGCCGGAGCTGTTGCATTTTCTGAAGGCCTGCAAACCCTGGAGAATACCGGTATTATGCTGAAGGCGCTGCAATACCTGAAAACTATAGATGGTACCATCATACAAGTGCCGGGAGATAAAACCATTGCGCCACATGGCCTTGTAAATGAAGGCATCACGAGTACCCTTATGGGCCTGCCCGGTAAACCAGCCATAGCAGAAGAAATATGTGTGGCCCGGGATATAGAGTTACTCCGGTACACAGGAAGCCGCCTGCATATTACAGGTATCAGCACAAAAGTTTCATTAGAACTTATAAAAAATGCCCGTATAGAAGGGCTACACTTAACCTGCTCAGTTACGCCTTATCATGTATTCTTTTGCGAAGAAGATCTCGCCGGTTATAATACTAACCTGAAACTGAATCCACCTTTACGCACCCGTAAAGATATGATGGCTCTCAGGGCAGGGCTCAATGCTGGTGAAATAGATTGCATCGCATCTCACCACCTTCCTGTACACGCAGATAAAAAAGATTGCGAATTTGAATATGCTTCTTACGGAATGAGTAACCTGGAAGCCACATACAGTGCTGTGAATACAATAATGGAGGAAGACCCGGGTAAGTTGGCAGAGATGATGGCTGATAAACCGCGGGAGATATTTAACCTTCCCCGCCCCAGTATAGAAATAGGACAGGAAGCTGTCCTCACTTTGTTTGCACCTGGCGAAACCTATACATTTTCAGAAAAAAATATTTTATCCCACGCTCATAATAATCCCTTCCTGGGCCATACGCTTAAGGGACGGGTGTTAGGGACTGTCTTCCGCCAAATTCTACATCTGAACGCCCATGATTAATATTTCAGAAAGAAATAAAGGACTGATAACGGGCCTTCTTGTATGCTTTGTTTATTTTTTCTTTTTCTATATAAGAAAAGCACCGCTCCAGGGCACTGCTGATTATGTTTCCTTTGCTGTTTATATTGCAGGTATAGCATGGAGTCTACTTACCTTTTCCAATGCCAATGCCGGCGCAGGTTTTAAAGAAATATTCAATGCCGGTTTCAGGTGCTTTATAATGGCTACTTTATTGATTGTAATTTTTATGGCGATAATAAATATTATCCACCCGGAACTCAGAGAAAATATTATCCGGGAAAACAACCTGTTATTGTTACAGGAAGGGAGCCGAACTCCTGCTGAAATTGAAGAAAATGCCGGCAAATTCCGAAGTCTTTATTTACCCTTTGTCCTCATAGGCACAGTATTGAAATACCTCGTATTGGGTGCTGTGGTATCCCTCGCAGGTGCTGCTCTTTTATCTCAAAATAACCGTAGAAGGCAAACCCCTTATGCATAATATTTTTTCTCATAGTATATTTAACCCATGGATATATCAGTTGTAATACCATTATATAATGAAGAGGAATCATTACCGGAACTTTGTGCCTGGATAAAAAGAGTGATGAATGATAATGGTTATTCTTTTGAAATTATTCTCGTAGATGATGGCAGCACAGATGATTCCTGGTTGGTAATAGAGCAATTGAGGCAGCAGGATGATCATATAAAAGGAATCCGGTTCCAGCGTAACTATGGAAAGAGTGCGGCGCTAAACGAAGGTTTTAAAGCCACCCGCGGGGACGTTATCATTACCATGGATGCGGACCTTCAGGATAGCCCGGACGAAATTCCTTCTTTGCGAAATATGATTTTGAATGAAGGTTATGATATGGTAAGTGGATGGAAGAAAAAGCGGTATGATAATACGCTTACTAAAAACCTTCCCAGCAAATTATTTAATGCTGCTGCCCGCAGCATGAGTAAAATTCCTTTGCATGATTTTAATTGCGGCCTGAAGGCATATAAAAGCCGAGTGGTAAAGAGTATAGAGGTATACGGAGAAATGCACCGGTATGTGCCTGTACTAGCAAAGTGGGCGGGCTTCCGTAAAATAGGTGAAAAAGTGGTAGAGCACCGGGCCCGTAAATATGGCGTTACTAAATTTGGTATGAGCCGTTTTGTAAATGGTTTCCTGGATCTGATGACCATATTTTTTGTTGGAAAATTTGGAAAAAGGCCGATGCATTTTTTCGGGCTTTGGGGTAGCATTGTCTTCCTGGTTGGTTTTGCTATCTGGCTATATCTCTTCATTGCTAAATTTGTCTTCCAGCAATATAATATGACAGACCGGCCAATATTTTACGTCGGTATTATTTCTCTTGTAATTGGTACTCAGCTTTTTTTAGCAGGTTTCGTGGGTGAACTTATATCCCGGAATTCGGCTGAGCGTAACAGTTACTTAGTGGGCGAAAAACTTGGGCTGTAATGTAAATACTTTTATGAAAAACTGCTCATGAACCCCGGCGCTGAATCATTAAATATAGTTATCGTAGGGCCAGCCTGGCCTTTACGTGGCGGTGGCCTGGCATCTTTTAATGAGCGGCTGGCACGAGCCTTCATGCAGGACGGGCACAAGGTAAAAATAATTACCTTTTCTCTTCAGTACCCGGAATTTTTATTTCCCGGTAGTACACAGATGTCAACAGAAAAAGCGCCTGAAGATTTGGATATAGAAGTCATGATAAATTCTATTAACCCACTAACGTGGAGGCGTACCGGCAAATATTTAAAAAAGTTAAGCCCGGATATTATAGTTGTGCGTTATTGGATTCCTTTTATGGCGCCTTGCCTCGGCACTATTTTAAAAATTGCATCCAAAAACAACCATTCCCGTGTTATTTGTATTGCCGATAATATTATCGCTCACGAGCCTAAACCGGGATATGATAAACTCACACGTTTTTTCCTGAAGCAGGTAGATGCCTGTATAACCATGAGCCAGCAGGTATTAAATGACCTGCGCACCTTCACTAAAACTTTGCCCGCCACCCTTGTCCCCCACCCGCTATATGATAATTTCGGAGACAAAATTTCCAAAGAAGAAGCCCGGGCTTTCCTGGGCATTGAGTTAGATAAACCGGTCATGTTATTTTTTGGATTCATCCGGAAATATAAAGGCCTGGATATTTTATACGAAGCACTTCATTTATTAAAAATCAGTTACCCGCAAATCACCCCGTACCTTTTAGTAGCAGGGGAATATTATGATGACAAAGAATATTATGAGCACCTGGCAAAAACACTGGATATTCAATCTCTTATCATAGACCACACGGGCTTCGTTAAATCTGACCAGATAAAATATTATCTCTGTGCGGCAGATGTCGTCGTACAACCGTACAGGCACGCCACACAAAGTGGCGTAACACCCCTGGCTTATCATTTTGAAGTGCCTATGATTGTAACTAACGTAGGAGGCCTGGCGGATATGGTACCCCATGGCGTTGCTGGGTTAGTTTGCTCACCTTCGTCAGCGTCCCTGGCAGAATGTATACGGGAGTTTTATATAACCGGTCCCGATGCTTTTCTTCCCGGCATTCGAAAAGAAAAGATAAAATATAGCTGGCAAAACCTGGTGGATGCAATACTGCTTGCGGGTGTTGATAAGCTTTAGTTAAATTTAAAGTTTACAAGCCTGGCAAGATAAGAACAGACCTGCGTTTGCGTTAATTTTATATACATAGATAACAACCAGTTTTTAATTTTTCTATGAAATACATTGTAGTATTTATTTTAATTTCTTTTTTTTATTTCACCTCTGGCGCACAGGTTTTGTCACCTGCAGATGCACGTACTTTGCAAAAGAAAGAAGACAGTCTAAAAATTTATGCGGTTCAGATTTTACAGGGAATAAATCCTTCAGATCGTTTCCTGGCAGATAGCAACTTTACAAAATCATTTGTAAGGGCTTTAAAAACAAGAAACTCATTTTATTATCCTTTTGATTCGCTGTATACGATTTCTAAATTATATGCACCCGATAGCAGTTTCCGGATTTACACCTGGCAAATGATTATCAATGAAAATATTATCCGTCAGCATGGGGCCATACAAATGCGTACAGATGATGGTTCACTTAAGTTATTCCCCCTCATTGATAAATCTGATGTTACAATAAATATTCCGGATACTGTGGCAGGAAATACGGCATGGATGGGGGCTGTATATTATAAAGTAATCCAGAAAAAATTTCAGAATAAAAATTATTACACCCTTCTCGGCTTCGATGAGAATAATATCCGAACAACCAAAAAACTGATCGAAGTTTTATATTTTCCAAACGGGCTACCTGTTTTTGGCGGCCGGTATTTTAATGCCGGAGGTTTATCCAAAAAAGTTAACGCCCGTTATATTATGGAATATAAAAAAGATGCGAGTCCCCGGCTTACCTGGGACCCGGAGCTGGACATGATTGTTGTGGAACACCTTGTCTCTGAAAGTGGGGAACCGGCAAAAAAATGGACAATGATTGGGGATGGAGATTACGATGGTTTTAAATGGACCAATGGTTCCTGGACGTTTGTAAATAAATTATTTAATGAAGTAACACCAGAAGGAAAGCCACCAATGCCCGCGCCCTTGCGGGATGATAAAGGAAACATAGATCCTGCTAAATTGAAAGATTTAGGCGAAGACCCACTCCCGGTTGTTCCAGCTAAAAAACCCTGATATTACTGGCGCATGATTTGAACTCTACATTGACTTAATTCGTTTATTACAAGAATTAGCTTTTATTAGTTACTGAAATTTTAATTCTGTATACGTTGAAAAAATACATGAATCATGGAAATGGAAAATAATTTAGAATTGGCAACATTTGGTACAGGTTGTTTTTGGTGTACTGAAGCTATATTTCAGCAAGTAAACGGGGTGCAGAGCGTAGAGAGTGGATATAGTGGCGGTGCTGTTGATAATCCAACATACAACCAGGTGTGCTCCGGCCAGACAGGCCATGCGGAATGTCTTAATATATATTTTGACCCCGCAGTTATAAGTTTTAAAGACCTTTTGGAAGCATTTTGGTATGCTCACGATCCTACGACCCTTAACCGCCAGGGAAACGATGTAGGCACACAATACAGGAGTGTAATTTTTTACCATGATGAAAAACAGAAAGAACAGGCGCAGGAATCTATAAAAGAAATGAATCAGTCCGGAAATTTATCTTCCCCGATTGTTACGACACTTGAACCCTACAATGTTTTTTATAAAGCAGAAAACTATCACCAGGATTATTTTACTAATAATACCAGGGCACCTTATTGCCAATATGTTGTACGGCCCAAACTCGAGAAATTCAGGAAACATTTTGCCCAGGGCGCAAACACGGATTAAAGTTTTTTTACTCTTCTTAGCTCCAGCATATTTAAAGCATTAGCATCAAAATGTTGAATATTTTTATGCACCAGGTGCAAAGCCATATCATACCATAAGGGAACAACCGGGGCTTCTTCAATAATTATTCTATCCATTGCCTGGTAAAGCTTATAGCGTTCTAAATCATTTTTTTCTCCTAAGGCCTTTTCATACAGATGGTCAAAGGCTGGGTTTTTAAACCGGGTATAATTTGGTGGCGCCGGGTTCCGGCTATAAAAAACGCTGAGGTAATTTTCCGGGTCAGGATAATCCGCAATCCAGCTTCCCCGGAAAAACAGGGCCTGGGATTTACTCGTTTGCTCCAGCAGAAGACTTTTTTGTATAGCTTCCACCTGCACATTTATGCCTGCAAGTTTAAGATCGCTGGCAATGTAGGTAGCCAGGTTTGCATACTGAGGTATGGTCAGCAATTTTATTACGGGTGTCCCTTCCTTACCATAGCCAGCCTCTGTTACTAACCGGGACGCCCGGACAGGATCGTACATGTAACCTTTAACCAGGCTGTCATTAAAAGAGGGCAGTCCCTTGGGCACAAAACCGCTGGAAGCCGCTGTACCAATGCTGTTCCGCAGGTATAACATCATTTTTTTTCTATCTATGGCATAGTTAATTGCCTGCCTTATCTTTTTGTTTTTGAGGGGAGAATTATCGAGATAGCGGCTAGCCGTATCCGAGAGTATGCCCAGGTATTCTATATTCAGGTAAGGAGATTTATTTAATTTTATTTTGCCACTCCATTCTTTTTTTAAGTTACCAGTTTTAGTAAGCACTTCATCTTTAAAAGATGCATCCAGGTCATTGATAAAATCAAGCCTGCCCTGGCGAAATTCCAGGAATTCTGTTGCCTTGCTATCGTAGAAACTTACTTTAATACCATCTAAAAACGGAAGTCTTTCTCCTGCAGGAGATGATTCATAATAATGCTCATTTCTTTTCAGGATCAACGCCTGGCCTTCATCCCAGGCTACAAACCGGAAAGGCCCTGTACCTACAGGGTGGCGACGAAAATCTGGCCCGTATTTATCCACTGCCTCTTTAGGAACTATGGAACAATATTGCATACTCAGGATACCCAATACCGGTTGAAATGGCCGTAACAGCGTGAGTTGAAACACACTGTCATTCAATGCAACAAAGGGTTTTAAAGAATCTACCCGATCATTAAAAATCCAGGCACCGGGGCTGGCTGTAGCCGGATCTAATATCCGGCTGAAACTGTAGGCAACATCTGCTGCTGTGAGCCTCCTACCCTTTCCACCGGGAAATGCCGGGTCATCATGAAAATAAACATCGCGTCTCAAAAAAAATTTTATTGTATTGTTGTCACCAGAAAATTCCCACCTGAAGGCAAGGGCGGGTTTTATTTCCAGGTTTTCATCTACCTCCACCAGGGTATTGTACAACTGGTGTATAGCCCACATGATGCTCTGGTTTTTCGCAAATGATGGATCCAGGCTGGCAATACCAGAAACTTCATTATAACGGAATATTTTTTTATCGGGATATTTGTGCACATTACAGGATGTAAAAGTTACCAGTATAAAAATGCTGTAAAGGCATGTAACAACTTTTAACCCCCGGCTTCTAAATAAAAAACCATTTATCATTAAAAAATTTTGATTGATGTAAATGTTTCTAAATTTAGGAAAATAAACATAAGCGTTACCATGCAATATTTAGCCCGGATAATAATTATCATGATCAGCCTTTCCCAGGTGACATTTATACAACGTATACAAGCGCAGCCCTTCGGTGAAAAAAAAGGTTATACCCACCAGGATACCTTACGGGGAAGCGATGGAAGATACCGCCAACAGTGGGATGTGTTGAAATATGAAATTGCTGTTCAGCCAGATTTTGAATCAAAAACTTTGCAGGCATCTAACATTATGACTTTCTATGACAATGGTGCAAAGTGCATGCAGATTGATTTGCAAGAGCCTATGATTTTAGATAGTGTGGTTAATGAAGACGGGCATTACTCTTTTAATCGGGAAGGCAATGTGTATTGGGTTATGTTCCGGGATTCTAACCGCATGTACAAAATCATTCCTGGTGAAAGAACCCTGCGTTTTTACTACCATGGTAAACCAAAAGAAGCAAAAAGGGCACCCTGGGATGGTGGCTGGATATGGAAGAAAGACAAAGAAGGAAATCCCTGGATGAGTGTGGCCTGCCAGGGCCTGGGTGCAAGTGTCTGGTACCCGTGCAAAGATTACCAGGGAGATGAACCGGATAGTGGTGCCATTTTACATGTAACCGTACCCGATAGCCTCGTGGCTGTGGGTAATGGTCGCCTGGTAAGAACAATCAAAAATGGTAAAGGCCTGGCCACGTACACATGGCAGGTTCACAGCCCGATTAATAATTACAACATTGTACCCTACATAGGAAAATATGTTCATTTTTCAGAAGTTTACCCCGGGCTAAAAGGGAACCTGGATATGGATTACTGGGTTTTGGATTATAACCTCGAAAAAGCAAAAACCCAGTTCCTGGATGCACCCCGAATGATGAAAGCTTTTGAATATTGGTTTGGTCCCTATCCCTTTTATGTAGATGGATATAAACTTGTAGAAGCCCTCCACCTGGGCATGGAACACCAAAGTAATGTGGCTTACGGTAACGGGTACCAGAACGGCTATGCGGGCAGAGATTTATCGGGTTCCGGCTGGGGCCTTAAATGGGATTTTATCATTGTGCATGAAAGTGGCCATGAGTGGTTTGCTAACAGTATTACTACAAAGGATATAGCTGACATGTGGGTTCATGAAGGATTCACTAATTACAGTGAAACTTTGTTTACTGATTTTTATTACGGCCATGAAGCCGGGAACGCCTATGTGATAGGCACCCGTAAAGCCATTGCAAATGACATCCCTATAATTGGCCCTTATGGCGTAAACAGGGAAGGCAGCGGAGATATGTATTACAAAGCTGGCAACATGTTACACATCATTCGCCAGATGACAGGTAGTGATGAAAAATTCAGAGCACTACTTACCGGGATGAACCGTGATTTTTATCATAGTATCGTTACCTCTGCACAAGTAGAAAAATACCTGATTGATAAGTCCGGGTTAGATTTATCAAAAATATTTGACCAATACCTTCGTACAACCCTGGTGCCGGAACTGGAATATAAACTGGAAGGAAAGCGATTATATTATCGTTGGAATGATGTGGTGCCCGGCTTTAATATGCCCATTGATATTGCTCCCGGCAAAAAAAATAAAGCTACTCTTTTGCTAAAACCTACGGGGCAATGGAAGAGCGTAAAAGTTGGGAAGTCATATTCCATTGCAGATCTTAAAGCAAATCCCAATTACTATATACATCTTAAAATGTCTTTGTAAAAAAATTAATAGAGAAATAAGAAAACCCCTTAAAAAGAGGCTTTATCATTTATCAATTTACATAAAAATTTAATTGAGTCCCGCCATCATGTTTATATTTTGCACCTGGCGGCCGGCACCGATATAACGTGTGCTGAAATAACCTTCATCCAAACTGCTGATAGTAACGCCCTGGCTAGAACTGGCATGAACGAAATAACCATCCCGGAGGTACATGCCTACATGGCTTACCCTTACTCCCTTGCGGGTATTGAAAAAGACGAGGTCACCTTCTTGTAAATCTTCACGGCTCACCCTGTCGGTTTCTTCATATTGTTCGCGGGCAGTACGCGGCATCTTTACAGCATAAACACAACTCATTAGTAAGCCGGTTAATGCACTACAGTCAATACCTTTTTTACTTTCGCCACCAAAACGGTAGCGGGTGCCAAACCATTGGTCAATGACACCGAATAAGGAAAGGTTTGTAATGCTTTCAATATTACTGCTCATTAACTTGGCATATTTAAATTGAAGCTGCCTGCATTTTTCAGTAGCCATGGCAGTTACTGCATGTATAGGCTTCAGAATTAAAGCTTTGCCGGAATATAAAGGAGTAGCTAAAATAGATTCCAGGTTATCGAGACTTCCGGGACTTGAGTTTAAACCCGCCTGGAAGCGATAAGAAGGCTGGGCGAAAGTGGATTTAGGGGTTGCAAAAATTGCAAAAAATAAAATACTTACTAAAACTAAGTTTTTCATACGTAAAATTTTGTTTTACAGTATGTACGACGTTAATCTTGTGGTTATAAAGCTCCTGGTTTTCGTTGATAATCGATGTTGTTTCTAATCCTGTCTAATGGTCTTGTCCTACAAACAAATTATAATATTGCTCTAAAGTTGGGCGAAGATAGTGTTCGGGTGTATAACTTTCAAGCTTTTTCACATTTTATAACATATTAAAAAGGAAAATATTGTGGAAAAACGTTCCCGGAGAGCTGATTTTTCTTCACGATATTTGCATTTTATAGTACAAAATGGGTCTTTTTTGTATTTCCTGGCATAGTTATTCTTTATTTTCTGCCAAAAAATAATTTATGCCAGATTTTGTATTTCACTGGTTATTCAGGTGCGGATAAACATCCTTAATATTGCTTGAAGATGAAATTTTCTCATTTACACGTACATACTCAGTTTTCTCTCCTGGATGGAGCCGCGTCTATCAAAGGCCTTTATAAAAAAGCCATAGCAGATGGTATGCCTGCCTTAGCCATCAGTGATCATGGCAATATGTTTGGCGCTTTCGAGTTTGTAAAAGAAGCGTATAAACATAAAAATGCTGATGGTTCCCTGAAGGTAAAACCGATTGTGGGTTGTGAATTTTACATCACTCAGGACAGGACCCGGAAAACATTCAGCAAATCAGAAAAAGATCCCCGCCATCATCAAATACTTCTTGCAAAAAATGCCCAGGGTTACAAAAACCTTGTAAAGCTTACCTCCCTGGGTTTTATTGAAGGGATGTACAGCAAGTACCCCCGCATAGATAAAGAACTCATTCATAAATATCACGAAGGCCTTATTGCTACTACCTGTTGCCTTGGCGCTTTGGTTCCACAAACGATTTTGAAAAATGGTGAAGCAGAAGGTGAAAATGAATTTAAATGGTGGTTGAATATTTTTCAGAAAGATTACTATGTTGAGTTGCAGAAACATGGCATGCCTGAGCAGGAAAAGGTTAATGCCGTATTGTTGAAATTTGCAAAAAAATATAACGTAAAAGTAATTGCCAGTAACGATAGCCATTATATAGATCAAAAAGATTTTAATGCACATGATATCCTTCTATGCATAAATACTGGTGAAAAACAGAGTACGCCGGCTATGAGGGATTTTGGGGATGATGATATGGCAGATAAAAATAAAAGATTTGCTTTTCCCAATGACCAGTTTTATTTTAAAAATACACAAGAAATGATTGGTGTATTTCATGCGCTGCCGGAAGCCATTGATAACACCAACGAAATTGTAGATAAGGTAGAGTTACTGGATTTAAAAAGAGAAATTCTGCTCCCCCATTTTGTTGTACCTACTGGTTTTGAAAGCCAGGATGTATACTTGCAGCATTTAACCTGGCAAGGCGCAAAAGATCGTTATAAAATTCTGACACCGGAAACGGAAGAGCGCATCCGTTTTGAACTTGGCGTCATTAAAGAAATGGGCTTCGCAGGGTACTTCCTCATCGTAAGTGATTTCATTCGTGCCGGGCGGGAAATCGGCGTCTTCGTTGGCCCGGGCCGTGGGTCTGCTGCAGGAAGCGTAGTAGCATATTGCATTGGCATAACCAATATAGATCCTATTAAATATAATCTTCTCTTCGAGCGTTTCCTGAACCCGGAACGTAAATCTATGCCAGATATAGATACAGACTTTGATGATGAAGGAAGACAAAAAGTTATTGATTATGTAGTAGAAAAATATGGCAAAAGCCAGGTAGCACAAATCATCACTTATGGTACAATGGCTGCAAAAAGCAGTATTGCTGATGTGGCCCGGGTCATGGATTTACCCATTGGAGAAAGCCGGGCCATTACAAAACTTGTTCCTGATAAACCCGGAATTGTATTGAAGCGGTTATTACATGCTCCACTCACTTCTAAAGATGCTAAGCCGGGAGAAAAATCGCTTACAGACAAAGAGCAGTTGCAGGCAGATGACCTGGATAATGTGCGTAAGCTTCGGCAGATGTATGATGAAGAAAGCCTGAATTCAAAAATTCTCCATGCAGCAGAAATATTGGAAGGTTCTGTTCGTAATACAGGTATTCATGCAGCGGGAATTATTATAGCACCTAAAGACCTCACAGAATTAATACCGGTAGCCACTTCTAAAGAATCTGACTTATGGCTTACCCAGATTGAAGGGGGCACCATAGAAGAAGCTGGTGTTATTAAAATGGACTTTTTAGGCCTCAAAACCCTGAGTATTTTAAAAACAGCTTTGTCGCTTATTAAGCAGAATTACAATCTGGATATTGATATTGATAATATTCCCCTGGATGATGAAAAAACTTATAAGCTGTATCAAAATGGCGATACGAATGCCACCTTCCAGTTTGAAAGTGCGGGTATGCAAAAACATTTGCGGGACCTGAAACCGGATAAGCTGGATGACCTCATAGCCATGAACGCCTTGTTCCGGCCGGGTCCTATGGCATATATTCCGAGTTACATTGCACGTAAGCATGGCCGTGAGATAGTGGCTTATGACCTCCCTGAAATGAAAGAATACCTGGAGGAAACTTATGGCATTACCGTTTACCAGGAGCAGGTAATGTTGCTTTCGCAAAAACTGGCAGGCTTCAGTAAGGGCCAGGCAGATGTGTTGCGTAAGGCTATGGGAAAGAAAGATGAAAAGACACTTTCGGAAAAAAAACCTGGCTTTATGGAAGGCGCCATAGCCAAAGGCCATGATAAAAAAATCCTGGAAAAGATATGGCAGGATTGGGTTGCTTTTACACAATATGCTTTTAATAAATCACACTCAACTTGCTATGCTTTTGTTGCATACCAGACGGCTTACCTTAAAGCGCATTACCCCAGTGAGTATATGGCGGCAGTGTTAAATCATGCGGGCGGTATTGAAAAGATCACCTTTTTTATGGAGGAATGTAAACGTATGGGACTTACCGTTTTGGGGCCGGATATTAATGAATCGGGAAAAGGCTTTGCGGTAAATGCAAAAGGTGAAATCCGTTTCGGATTTAGTGGTATGAAAGGCGTTGGGGATGCAGCTATTGAGGAAATTATTAATGAAAGAAAAAAGCACGGGCCATACTATGATGCTTTTGATGTTGTGAAAAGAGTGAACCTTCGCAGTGTAAATAAAAAGTCGCTGGAATGCCTGGTGTATGCCGGTGCATTCGATTGTTTCAAAGAGATGCACAGGGCAGAATATTTTTACCAGGCTCCCGGCGATATAATCAACCTGGAAAAGATTATTCGTTTTGGCGCTGTGGTTCAGAACCAGTCTGCCAATGCCTCTAACACATTATTCGGAGATTTGGAAATGCCGGATATTCATCCACCTAAACTGGGCACATGCAGTGATTGGCCACTTATTGAAAAATTGAATTTCGAAAAAGATGTTACGGGCATGTACATGAGTGGACATCCTCTAGATGACTATCGTTTTGAGCTTACGCATTATAACATAACGCCGCTGAGTGAATACAACGAAATAAAAAACACTATCCATGATAAATACAATGCCCGCTCCTTTCGGCTGGCTGGCCTTGTTACAGATTTTCAACACCGGCTAACGCGGAATGGAAAAAAAATGGGCATCATGAAGCTGGAAGATTTTACTGGCAGCACTGAGTTTGCCTTCTTCGGAGAAGACTATGTACGCTATGCAAATTATTTTGTAAATGGCCTGAACCTGTTGGTAGAAGGCTCATTTAAAAGCCGGTACAATACGGATCAATACGATTTCCGCCTTTCCCGTTTGCATTTATTGGAAACTGTAAAAACAACCCTTACCAAAGGAGTGGTTTTAGACCTGGAAGCCTCACTCCTGGATGAAGCGTTTATTAATTTCATGTCGCAAAATGTTTCTACGCACCCCGGCTCTACTTCATTCAGAATAAATGTAAATGAAAAAGACGGTGAAAATAGCGTGAGTTTATACACGCTTGAAAAAGGTATATCTATGAATGAAGAACTGGCAGAGTTCCTGGATAAATTCCGGTTGGGAAAAGTGACAGTTGTTACGCAATAAGAATGTTTACTTATTTCCCTTTAGTTTCATTGCAATTTATTGATGTAGAAATCCCTGTATTTTGAGCGGTATGAAGTATAATCTTTATACCCCACGAGGTATCACTAGTATTGATTGCCGAAACATATTTTACCTCGCTAGATTTCCCAATAAAATAGCAGTGAGCTAAATGCCATTTCTGCAAATAACCCCTTTAGGTTTGATCGTTGCAGTCAAAATTTCTGTACATTTTGAGATTAATTCTCATATTTATTTCCAGGCAAACTTCATGGTTTTTTTACCATTTCATGGTCAGGCTATTTTCCAGCATTTTTAAAAATTCGTTTTTGATGCGTTCGTTTTGCCTTTCTACGTATGCAGTTCTCTGAATTTTATTTCCGTGCTTATTTTCCCTCCATTTTCTTTTCCATCTCAATAATTTTTTCTTGCAATTGTTCAATTATTTTTTTTTGCTCCTGCATTTCTTTTAGAAGTAAAACGGATAGCAAAGGATATTGTACGGCATCGGGAATAAGTTTTTCTGAATTGCTTCCTTTAATTACATCCTTTTCTTTAGCATATTCTGCAAGCTCGGGTATTACAGTTGCTACCTCTTCTGCTATTAACCCAAAATGCCGGCTATCATCTGATACAGAATTATATGACACAGGTCTTAGTTTATAAATAAGAGCTGAATTTATATCCAGGTTTGTTATGTCTTTTTTATACCGTGCAGATGATGTGCTTCGCATTATCTGGCCCAAAGAATTGACAAATAAATTGGCTGTTGACGCAATGGTAGAAGCATAGGCTCCCTGGCAAAATAGGGTAAAGGTACTGGCATTACCCAGCCTTACCTGACTATTATCTGT
>JBDSWG010000184.1:0-20506 GCA_039926825.1 Ferruginibacter sp. | reverse complement strand
CAGAAATTATTGTTTCCCCGGAAGATGATATTGAATTGAAGCGAATTCATATTACCAACCGCTCCCGCAAGCAACGTAACGTTGAGCTGACAAGCTATGCAGAAGTGGTGCTGGCAGAACAGAATGCTGATATTGCTCATCCGGCCTTCAGTAACCTTTTTGTGCAAACCGAAATTCAAAATAACCGTAAGGCTATTCTTTGTACCCGGCGTCCACGGTCTGATAATGAAAAAAATCCCTGGATGTTTCATCTCGTTAATGCCCGTGGAAAAGATTTGCAGGAAGTAGAATATGAAACAGACAGGAATAAATTTATTGGGAGGGGCAACAGCATCCACCGCCCTGCGGCTATGGAGCCCGGAGCCAGGCTGAGCAACACCAGTGGCTCTGTGTTGGACCCGGTTATTTCCATCCGGGCCAGGCTTGTCGTAGAGTCTATGGAAACTATAATTGTGGATTTTATTAACGGTATAGCAGAGACGAAAGAAGGCTGTTCTTTGCTGGTGGATAAATACCAGGACAGGAATATTGCTAACCGCGGGCTGGAACTCTCGTGGACACACAGCCAGGTTATTTTACGACAACTCAATGCCAGTGAAGCCGAAGCTCAATTGTATAACAGGCTTGCAGCACCCCTTATTTATTCCAATGCCAGCACGCGTACAGAGCCTTCTGTTATCTTAAAAAATAACCGTGGCCAGTCGGGGCTTTGGGCTTATGCCATCTCCGGCGATTTACCCATCGTGCTTGTCCAGATTGAAGATTCCACCAACATTGACCTGGTAAAACAACTCGTAAAGGCGCATGCTTACTGGAGACTTAAGGGGCTTGTTGTTGACCTGGTAGTCTTCAATGAAGATCCCGGAGGTTATCGCCAGGAACTCCAGGATAGGTTGCACAGCCTGGTTGCCCCCGGTGTAAGTGCAAACTTAAAAGATCAGCCCGGTGGCATTTTCATAAAATCATCTGACCAGGTGAATAACGAAGACCGGATTTTGTTCCAGACAGTGGCACATATTGTCTTGTCTGACAGACAGGGAACCCTGGAAGAACAGTTGAATAAGCGGATGAATATCAAAACATCCATACCTGCATTTTCCCCCACGAAGTTTTACACCTCACAGCAGCCAGTGGAAGAAGTATCTGCACAGATGCCAAAAACTGTTCAACTATATAATGGGTATGGTGGTTTTAGCGAAAACGGTAACGAATACATCATCATTACCCGGCCCGGAAAACCAACTCCGGCCCCCTGGATAAATGTGCTTGGCAATCCGCAGTTTGGTACCATCGTATCCGAGAGCGGGCAATCCTATACCTGGGTGGAAAATGCTCACTCTCTGCGCCTGACGCCATGGAATAACGATCCGGTAACCGACCTGCGTGGTGAAGCCATGTACATCAGGGATGAAGAAAGCGGAAAATTCTGGTCGCCGGTAGCTTTGCCATGTGTAAGCCTGGGTAGCTATGTAACACATCATGGTTTCGGCTTTAGCAAATTTAAACATATTGAAGATGGAATTCAATCAGAATACACGGTCTTTATTGATAAGGAGGCTCCCGTAAAATTTATGGTGCTGAATATTAAAAATACGTCTGGGCGTACCCGTAAGCTTACCTTAACAGGTTATGTGGAATGGGTATTAGGAGATAACCGTGCTAAAAACCTGATGCACACTATAACGGAGATAGATAGCCGAAGTGGCGCCGTGCTGGCCCGGAATGCCTACAATTCCGACTTCCACGACCGAGTAGCTTTTTTTGATGTAGATGATTTAACCCGCACTTTTACAACGGACAGGACGGAGTTTATTGGTCGTAATGGTACCCTAGCCCATCCGGAAGCCATGGAGCGTGCACGCCTCTCCGGAAAAACAGGTGCTGCCCTGGATCCCTGTGCTGCTTTGCAGGTAAACATCACGCTGGAGGAAGAAGAAACCAAGGAAATTGTGTTCCGCCTGGGTGCCGGAAAAGATTACGGTGACGCACAGGCGCTTATTCAAAAATTTGAAGGCCGGGAAGCTGCCTTGAAATCTTTTGAAGGGGTAAAAGCATTCTGGAAAGAAGCCCTTACGGCTGTACAAATAAATACGGGTGTGCCTGCCCTGGATATTCTTACCAATGGCTGGCTGAATTACCAGGCCCTGGCATGCAGGCTGTGGGCACGAAGCGGCTTTTACCAATCAGGTGGTGCATTTGGTTTCCGGGATCAATTGCAGGATGTGCTTTCGCTGGTACATACAAAACCGGAATTCTTCCGTGCCCAAATTCTTTTATGTGCCTCCCGGCAATTCCGTGAAGGAGATGTGCAACACTGGTGGCATCCACCTGCCGGGCGTGGAGTACGAACAACCTGTTCTGATGATTATTTATGGCTACCCTATGCAACCGCCCGTTACGTGGAAACAACCGGTGATTACAGTGTACTGGAAGAAGAAGTGCATTTCCTGGAAGGCCGCTTGCTGAATAGTGGGGAAGAATCCTATTATGATCTTCCTATACGCTCTGATCGTACAGCAAATTTATATGAACATTGCCGGAGGGCCATAGAGCATGGTTTGCGTTTTGGTGTACATGGCCTACCACTCATGGGATCCGGTGACTGGAATGATGGAATGGATAAAGTGGGTGAACATGGTAAAGGTGAAAGCGTCTGGCTGGCATTTTTCTTATACACCGTCCTGGATAAATTTCAACTAGTTGCTGAAAGAAAGAAAGATAAAGAATTTGAAAATAAATGTATTTCAGAAGCGGCAACGCTAAAAGATAATATCAGTAAAAATGGCTGGGATGGAGATTGGTACCGCCGGGCTTATTTTGATGATGGGCGACCCCTGGGGTCTTCTGAAAATCCGGAATGTAAAATTGATTCTATTGCTCAAAGCTGGTCTGTAATCTCCGGCGCCGGAGAAGAAGGTAGAATGGGAAAAGCCTTACACAGTGCCGAAGAAAATCTTGTGAAAAGGCAAAATGGATTAATCCAATTATTCGATCCGCCTTTCGATAAATCAGATATGAACCCGGGTTACATAAAAGGATATGTACCTGGCGTTCGGGAAAATGGAGGACAATATACGCATGCCGCTATCTGGCTCATTATGTCTTTTGCAGAGCGTAAAAATAAATCCCTGACATGGGAATTATTGCAAATGATAAACCCTGTGAATAAAAGCCGCACGCAGTCGCAGGCTGATATTTATAAAGTTGAACCATATGTTATTGCTGCAGATGTATATGCTGAATCTTTACACAAAGGCCGCGGTGGCTGGACGTGGTATACAGGCTCTGCGGGCTGGATGTACCAGTTAATTATTGAATGGGTATTTGGTCTTAAACGGCGCGGTGAGCGGTTATATTTTACACCGTGTATACCTGAGGAATGGGAAAAACCTTCGATACATTACAGGTATAAGAATGCCATGTATAAATTTACCATTATTCAAAAGCACAATGAAAAACCTGGTTACGTGGTAGATGGTAAATATGAATCGGCAGATGGCATTAATTTAGTAGAAGATGGCCAGGAACACGAAGTCATATTTTATACCTAAGGCAAAATAAAATTCCGCGTAATTTTTAAACTAATTTGCAGGCACTATGCTTAAGAGATATTTGTTTTTGAATGGTTGTTTTCTCATTTGTTTTATATGTAGCTGTAAGCCTGCACCGGAAGAAAAAGCGCATATATCTGTAACTGAAACTATCATTAGCGGAGATCATCCGGACAGCCTTGCCATGAAGGCAGATACAGCATGGTTGTATAATAATTTTACAGAAATTATCAGCCGGTATAAAGCAGTGGAAAAAATTGTGGATATAACTGCTACTCATGCGGAATTAAAAACTGCACGGAACATTGCAGATACCAGTTTCCTGTTACAGTTAGGTTTGTATAAAGATATTAAGGTGCTCATGCATAATATTTCTTCACAACCGGATAGTCTTATCACTACCGCGCATAACTTCCAGCTAAGGATGATGCAACATGCACGGGATATGAAAACGAATGACAATAGACTCACACAAATTATTTTAGAAGATACAAGGCTGACGCTAGTATCTTTAAAGCAACTTTCGCATTACCCGGATGAAAAAGTGCAGGCCCTGGCGAAAAATTATATACCGGCATTTGAATCTCTTCAACAATACCAAACGCAGGCATCTCAAAAGCTGCAACCCTGATTTTGATTTAATAAATAATTGAATTTGGCATTCCTCGAAAAAATACTCGAAGTAAAAAACTCAACGCTGGCAGGGGCCGGCAAAGGTTTGTTTACAAAAGAATTTATTGCACGCGGCTCGCGTATTATTGAATATAAAGGCAAAATAACCACCTGGGCGGCTGCAGATCACGACGAAGGAAACAATGCTTACATATTTTATGTTTCGCCTAAACATGTAATAGATGCAGCAAAATACCCTAAAGCACTGGCTCGTTATGCCAATGATGCCAGGGGACTTGTAAAATTAAAAGGCATAAAAAATAATGCGGAATACGAGGATGAAAAAAAGCGTGTATACATAACCGCTACCAGGGATATTCCGGCAGGTGCGGAAATATTTGTGACCTATGGCAAAGATTACTGGGATGTAATTCGTAAAAATATAAAAGAGCGTTTACAGGAAAAAATTAGTGGGGGTTAATTTTAAGTTTTAACCCATTCTCAATGGCAGAGACCAGTTTGTTTTCCAGGCTCCGGCGGGAGGTAAACCATCTTTTCTTAAGTATCACAGATACAACAGGCAGAGCATTCAAGGACTTTAGAAACTTACTACCATAGCCAAATGTATACACGCCCTCTTTCACTTTAGAATTAATGGCGACTACGCTTTGCTTAAGCGCTATTCCCAGGTAGAGCCAGATATTTTCATGGGTGAGCAGCAGGCGGCTGCGGCTTATGATATCTGCAAACTCGTACATATCAAATTTCCCGCAGGCAGAATATATTTTCACGTTATCATGACTGGCAATTTCCGTCGCAAGATCACAGACTTCATTTCTCCCGATAATGACTACAGGGTACGGTATACGGCTCAAAACATTCTTCCAATCCACATCACTACCAAAATTATCTGTATTAGAAAGGGCTAATGTTATGTACCCGGACAAATGACTGGTAGGCAGGTCACTGGAATTGATTTTATGATCTGCATGTAATTTTAGGTTCCATCCCCATCCGTCATCTTTAGCACCGATGGCTTTCATGCAGTTTTCAAGTATGTCCGCATAATTATCTCCTGTACCCGAAATATACTCTGGTATAGATATGGCTTTGCTTTTTTTTAATCTTTTAAGATGGTCAGTAATAAAATCTACACCTTTAAAATCAATTATGTGAGAATAACGTTTATCTATAAAATCATCTATATGCATTATTTCATCGCGGCTTACCCAATCCCGAATATTATCTTCTCCTTTGGTAATAAAGGCGGCATTAACTGTACCTAGCAAATCCGCAACGCCACCGGATTTGGCCAGGCAGCGGGATATATAATTAAGTGTAAAGCAGGATGCAAAATCGTTACCGGCAATAAAGAGTATTGTATTCATAGGACTTATATTTCAATATAATTTAAATCCTTTCCAAACGTTTCTTCTGACAGCCAGGCAGCAACTATACTTATACCCATCACCACAATACCCGTAATAATGGCAGCATTAATATAACTGGTAAAATACTGCAGGCCGTTAAAAGCCAGGAGCATCAAGGGTAAAGATCCCCGTACCATGTTGGGTACGGTAGTAGCAGCTGTAGCCCTCAGGTTCGTACCAAACTGCTCAGCAGCCATCGTAACAAATATGGCCCAGAAACCTGTACCAAAACCCAGCAATGCACAGATAATATACATTTGCTGCGCACTTCCTCCTTGCTGGGTAAAATATAAAACTATACCGGCTATGGTTATCCCATAAAATATATATAAAGCTTTTTTGCGGCTTTTAAGCCAGTGGCTTACAACACCGATAAGCACATCTGCAACAGAAATAGCGAGGTAAGCATAAAGCGTCGCCTTTTTAGGCAACACTGTTTCTGATAACCCAAAGGCTTCACCAAAATTATTACTGAAAGCTACAAGTATGCCTATAACATACCAGGTAGGCAAGCCGAGCAGGATAGCCGTAATATATTTTTTGAAGCGCCGGGGCTGCGTAAAAAACATGAAAAAATTTCCCCGGGAAACAGATGTCTTTTTCACCTCGTTGAACATGCCACTCTCGTAAACGGATATACGCAATAACAACAGGCAGATGCCCAGCCCACCGCCAATGAAATAACAGGTACGCCAGGCATAATGCTGCGAAATAAAAAAAGCAAAAACAGCACCCAGTAAACCGATGCCTGCAACAAGTGAAGTACTTAATCCACGTTTTTCCCGGGAACTGAGTTCACTCACAAGTGTAATGCCTGCCCCAAGTTCGCCAGCCAGGCCTACGCCTGCTATAAAACGGATGAGCGCATATTGATTGGTCGTTTGTACGAACCCGTTGAGGATATTTGCAATGCTATATAATATTATGGAACCAAATAAAACGCTGAGTCTTCCTTTTTTATCCCCGGCAATTCCCCATAAAATACCTCCAAGTAATAAGCCCAGCATTTGTACACCAATAATAAATTCACCTTTGCTTTTTATGCCTGCAGCATCGAGGCCCAGGTCACGAAGGCTATCTACTCTTACGATATTAAATAGCAATAAATCATAAATATCCACGAAGTATCCCAGGGCCGCAACTATGATAGCAATAGTTATGGCAGATATTGATTTTTGCATAAAAAATTATCTGCCTGAAGGCGTTTCCTTTGGTTTGTTACGGGCAAGGAACAATTTATATAATACAGGTGCTGTAGTAATAAAAACAATAATAAGGATAATAATTTCCAGGTGTTTTTTCAGGTCAATATCAAATTTTTCCAGCACGACCTTATATAAATAATGGCCCATAAAAAGCATTGCAAAAGACCAGGCAACACTTCCGACAATATTGAAGAATGTAAACTTTTTCTTATCCATTTTTACGATGCCTGCTACGATAGGCGCAAACGTGCGGATGATGGGCAGGAAGCGGGCAATCACAATGGTACCCGCACCATTTTTTTGATAGAAGTCGTGGGCCTGTGCCAGGTATTTTTGTTTAAAGAAAAAACTGTCTTTGCGTTTATACAGCGTAGGCCCCGATTTATAGCCAAACCAGTAACCTACCGCATTGCCCAAAACTGCAGCAATGATAACCAATACGGTTAGTAAGACAAGGTTTAATAATTCTGAATTTAAATCCACACCCAAACCTTTTGTAATAAGTTCTTTGCTATATATGCCGGCTACAAATAGTAAAGAGTCGCCAGGAAGAAAGAACCCGGCAAACAAACCTGTTTCTGCAAATACGATAAACAGGAATAGCCAGAGACCACCATACAGAATGTAAAATTCGGGATTGAGAAGGTCTTTGATGGCAAATTCTAGCAAATACATTTGCAAATAAACAACCTTTACTTTAAATACTTTAATACAAGAGATAATTAATGTTGCCAGCGCATAGGTTTTTTATTTCGCCTTGTTATTCCTAGTAATATTATATGTAATTTCCCTGCTTTATTCAAATAACAAGAAATCTTATGAGCATTTTTGTACGCAAGCCAATGGGGGCATTAATGGAAGAAGCTGCTGAAACCGGTGAACATACGCTTAAACGCACCTTGGGAGCAGGAGGCCTTATCGCTTTAGGAATAGGAGCTATTATAGGAGCTGGTCTTTTTTCAATTACCGGAATGGCTGCTGCAAATCACGCCGGCCCTGCCATCACTATCTCTTTTGTAGTAGCAGCTTTTGGTTGTCTTTTTGCTGGTTTGTGTTATGCTGAATTTGCCTCTATGATTCCGGTGGCAGGTAGCGCATATACATATTCTTATGCAACCATGGGAGAGTTTATAGCCTGGATTATTGGCTGGGACTTAGTACTTGAATATGCAGTAGGTGCTGCCACTGTGGCCATTAGCTGGAGCAGGTACCTTACAAAATTCCTTGAAGGGTTTGACATTCATCTTCCACATTATTTTACTGCCGGTCCCTGGGACGGTGGTGTTATAAATATACCTGCAGTGGGAATTATTGTGCTTATGAGCTTATTACTTATAAGAGGAACAAAAGAAAGCGCCACAGTTAATGGAGTAATCGTGGCCCTGAAGATTATTGTTGTCTTGGTTTTCATTATTCTTGGCTGGCAATATATCCGCCAGGAAAATTACACACCTTACATTCCTGATAATACAGGTACATTTGGAAATTTTGGTTTTAGTGGGATTATAAGGGCTGCGGCTATTGTATTTTTTGCTTACATAGGTTTCGATGCTGTAAGTACTGCCGCCCAGGAAGCGAAAAATCCAAAAAGAGATATGCCCATCGGCATCCTCGGCTCATTAGTTATCTGTACCGTATTATATATTTTATTTGCCCACGTAATGACCGGTGTTACTTCTTACACCAGTTTTGTGGGAAAAGATGGTATTGCACCTGTAGCCGTAGCCATTGAACATATGGGTAAGCCGGATGCAACCGGAGCCATCGTTCAGGATTATCCCTGGCTGAACCGTGCTATTGTACTGGCCATCCTGGCAGGATATGCTTCTGTAATACTGGTTATGCTAATGGGCCAAACCAGGGTGTTCTACAGTATGAGTAAAGATGGGCTGATCCCCCGGATTTTCTCCACCATCAACCCCCGTACACAAACTCCGGCTAAAAGTAATTTACTGTTCATGGTATTTGTAAGCCTGTTCGCTGCGTTTGTGCCTGCCCGTGTGGTAGGAGAAATGACGAGCATAGGAACTTTGTTTGCGTTTATATTGGTATGTGTTGGTGTCTGGGTAATGCGTCGAAAAATGCCGGAACTTCCACGTTCCTTTAAAACACCCCTGGTGCCTTTGGTACCCATTCTGGGTATAGTAGTTTGCCTGTTTATGATGGTTTTTCTACCTATGGATACCTGGATTCGTTTACTTGTCTGGATGCTGATAGGAATGGATATTTACCTGGTATATGGAGCGAAACACAGTGTATTCGGTAATGGTACCCTTGAAAGAAAAGGAATGAAAGCTGCCCGTATTACCGGCCTGGCATTATCTGCAATGTTGATAGTAGTTGGCTTCTTACACCAAATGGGCCAGGGCTTTGATAGTGACCGGACACTTTTATACCTGGCAATTATTATTGCCGTTGTTCATTTTGTTTTATTTGGCCTTCGCCTAAACAGTAACAAAGTAATTAACGATTCAGAAGACACACAATAAGGATTAGCGAATTTCAATCTCATCCATAAAAATGTGGGAATCGCCACCGGCACCAGGATGCCAGGCAGGCAATTTTCCATATTGTTTGGCCAGCACGCGTATGTAACGTGCCTTTAAATTTTTCAATGAAACGGCTACCGGCATAACGGTAGCCGTTTCATTTTCAAAAGGCATAAAATTTTTGCCGGTATAAATTTCTTTAAACGTTTTTCCATCTTCTGAACTGAAAAATTGTACCTGGGATGGCATCACAATCCAGGCACGGGAATCCTGCAGGAAGTTTGCTTTAATAACTGAAACTTCCCGGGCGTCCCCAAGGTCAATAATAATATCTGCATCATTTCCCTGGAAACCCTGCCATAAGCCCCGCCGCCAGTCTGTAGTTCCGTACAAGCCATCTACCAGTCCTTCTTCTCCCCCGCTACTATATTGCTGTTCATAAGGTAACGTGTACATCACCTTCCAGTCATGGGGTAATTTTTTAAAGATGGCCGGCACCACGGCACTCCTGTTCCCTTTGCTATCAATTGCAACGGCCAGTATATTAATGCTGCTGTCTGTTTGAAAGGGTTTATTGTACCGCCGGAAACCGGGCCCTTTTATGTTTCCATCTAAAGTATAATATAACTGTACTGAAGGATCGGGGTGTTCCAGGCTGATTATTTTATTTCTGCGAAAGGTAATGGCACCGCCGTTTATTACCGGGTTGATGACAAACTTACCAGCTGCAATAACTGACGAGGGTGGCTGCACAATGCCCCAGGCCATGGGTTTATCATTCATCATAAACTTTAGCTGACCACCCCGCATAATATCATCATGAGCAAGATATGCTTTCGTATATGGCTTACCGTTATAGGTGGCACCACGAATGTAAAAATCATCTTTACTTCCTGATTTCTGGATCGTAAAACTCTTGCCGTTTTCCAGCTTCAGGGTAACGCTGCGGAATTGCGGGGTGCCGATAGCATACTGAGGCTGGCCAGGCGTAACAGGATAAAAACCCAGGGCACTAAAAACATACCACGCACTCATTTGCCCGCAATCTTCATTACCCGAAAGCCCATCCGGAGCGTTTTGGTACATATCGTTCATGATGCGATGTACTTTTTCCTGCGTTTTATAGGGCGCAGAAGCATAGTCATAGAGGTATGCTATATGGTGGCTGGGCTCATTGCCATGGGCATACTGGCCAATCAAACCCGTTATATCACTTTGCTCCCGGCCGGTGGTGCGGCTGTCAGCAGAAAATAATTCATCAAGCTTTTTTTCCAGGCCCAGCTTGCCTCTGGTAAGTTGCATATAACCGGAAATATCCTGGGGCATATAAAATGAATATTGCCAGCTATTGGCTTCTGTAAAATTATTGTTTACTTCACGTGGATCGAAAGGCTGCAGCCACCCGCCATTATAACGGGGACGCATAAATGCAGTTTTAGGTTCCAGCATATTTTTATAATATTGCGCCCGTAGAATATATTCACTAAAGTCTTCCCGCCGGCTGAGTGCCCGGGCAAATATGGCAATACACCAATCGTCATAGGCATATTCAAGCGTTCTGCTTACACTTTCCTGCTCATCGCCGGATTCTATCATATGTTTTTTCATGTAAGGTTGCAAACCATAGTGGCGCCAGGTTGCACTTTTCTTCATGGCCTCCAGAGCGAGGCTGGTGTTGAAAGCTTTTATACCTTTCATATAGGCATCTACAATTACCGGCACACTGTGGTAGCCAATCATACATTCAGTTTCGCAACTGCTCAGTTCCCATACCGGCAATTTTCCACCATCCTCATACTGGGCTAAAAAAGATTTAATATAATCCAGCGAGCGCTTTCTATCTGTTATGGTATACAATGGGTGCGTGGCACGGTAAGTATCCCAAAGAGAAAAAACAGAATAATTGGTGAAGCCGGAAGCCGTGTGGATTTTATTATCCCGGCCGCGGTACTGGCCATCAATATCCATATTGATATTGGGTACAATCGCGGTGTGATATAAAGCCGAATAAAATATGCTCTTTTTGTTATCATCTTCATCTGTCACCTGCACTTTTCCCAGTTCCTTTTGCCATTCCCGGTGCGCTTTATTCTTAACCTCATCAAAATTCCAGTCTTCATTTTCTGCCTCCAGGTTTTTAAGGGCACCTTGTATACTTACTGAAGAGATGCCAATTTTAACCAGCAGCGGACTGCCTGAAGATTCTCTTAAGCGAAACCAGCCTTTGGCATTTTTAGAATTAAAGGAAGTAACACGAACCGGCAGCAGGCTGTCATTATCCCACAAACCATAATTGATAATGCCCCGGGAAAAGCGGATAGCAAAAAATACATATTGGTTATCTGCCCAACCCCGGCTATTGCGCATACCCGTAATCGTGGTGCTGTCCACAATTTTTATTTCTGAGGCCAGCACTTCATCCCGGTGCTTGAGATCCAGCATTACACGATTTTCTGCACCTGCGGGAAAACTATAACGGTGCATACCAGTGCGGGCTGTTACGGTGAGATCTACACCTACGCCATTTTCCAGGTCCACATGATAATAACCAGGAGCAGCATTTTCATTTTTATGAGAAAACCGAGCGCCGTATATTTTATTATCCGGGCTGGGCATGCCGGTAAAAGGCATGAGCAAAATATCTCCATAGTCGCTTACACCAGTACCACTGAGGTGGGTATGGGTAAAGCCAAAAATATAATCATCACTGTAGTGATAGCCCCCGCATCCATCCCAACCGTCTAGCCTTGTATCCGGGCTGAGTTGAACCATTCCATGGGGCATCACGGCACCGGGATAAGTATGCCCATGGCCACCTGTGCCAATAAAAGTATTTACATATTTAGTTACATCCTGTGCTCTTAGATACCCTGTTGAAAAAAGTAAAATTAAAATTGAAATTAAAAACTTCATAACAATGAAAATTATTTAAAAAAAAAGCTTTCCAGGTGGAAAGCTACAATAAATTGAAAAAACGCCTATCTGTCTAGAAGGGAAGATCATCATCTCCAGGTATGGCAGAACTGTGACTTTCTGATCTCGAAGCAGGGGCAGGTTGCGCACCAGCATTTTGAGCATAGCCGGCATTACTGCCATTTCCATCAGATTGCGTGCTTCCCAGTAATTGAACGTTTTGTACCCGCATGCGTAAAGTAGCTGCAGGCTGTCCTTCTTTATTGCTGTAGGCATCTGCTTCCGGCGAACCTTCTGCATAAACGGTACGGCCGCGGGTGAGGTATTGCGCTACCGCTGTCCTGTCCGTCCAGTAAGCACATTCCACCCAGGTAGTTCGTTCTTTTAAATTTCCCTGGGCATCCTTGAATTTATCAGAATGTGCCACACTGAAATTAATAACTGTTTTTCCATTGACTTCCTTGGTGATGCAATCTTTGCCAAGGTTCCCGATGATTTGTAACTTGATCATAACTTGTTTTTTAAATGTTTATCGATGTATCTGTTTTTACTAAGTTAGTTATGAAAAGCAACCCCGTTAATTCATTTTTTTTCTCAGGTTGCTTACTTCTCCCTGGAGATTGTTCACGAGATTTGCCAGGCTATCCATATCCCAGCGCTGCTGGCTGGAAACTTTCCCGATAACGACCTGTGCCTGCCATAATTCAATAATATCTTCTGTGTTTACCTGGTAAGGCTGGTAAACAGGGTTGTCACTCACCAGGGAAACTTTATTTTTAGTGCGGTTATTTTTCACCACCCTTTTATATACGATACCCTCATTGCGGCTTATAACAATATATGCCGTATTATTTTTTACTTCGGACATTTCATCCAGTTTCTCTCCCACAATAATACTCCCGCTGGCAGTGGGCAACATACTGTCTCCTATAATTTCGAAAGCGCGGTAATTACCGCCTTTCAACATGGGCAGGGTGAAGGTATTCAGCTCATCTATAAACTCATTATCTGCATAACCGGCCAGGTAACCTGCCGCAGCTTTGATGGGCACAAAATGAATGAGGTTTCGGTCAGCAGATTGCATTTTTTGCTGCCGTCTTTTTGCCAGGTAGCTACTACCGGTATCGCTGAGATCTTTTAAAAACAATTCATCCAGCGTTAGTTTGAACATATCCGCCACAATTTCCAACACATCCAGGCGGGGATCTGCCCGCTCTTCTTCATAAGCCCCAACGAGCGAACGCTTAATATTTATTTTTTGTGCAAATTCTTCCTGCGTCCATCCCCGTAATTTACGCAAGTACTTTAAGTTTAAACCGGCCTGTGACATGATAAACTAATTTGATTAGCACAAATATACTAATTTTTTTAGTTCGGCAACTTTTTTTTACCCATTCTTTTTCAAGCCCTTATTTTTGCTGAAAACCACTTATGCAAATTGTTTTAATTCTACATAACCTTTTACGCTGGGCTGTCCTCCTTTTTGGATTGTGGACGGTGTTGAATGCCATCACTGGATTAAGCAGCCGGCGCATGTATTCCGCCAATGACAACCGGAGCAACCTGTTTTTCATGATTAGCTGTGACATACAGCTATTGCTGGGCCTGGTTTTATTTTTCGGCAACCCCTGGTTTGAGAAAATGAAAGCCGGGATGAGTGTTGTGATGAAAGACCGCATGGATCGTTTTTTTACCATTGAACATGCTGGCATGATGATCCTCGCCTGGGTATTGGTTCACATTGGACGCTCTGCAGTAAAGCGGGCATACAGCGATCAATCCAAACACAAAAAAATGTTACTGTTCTTCGGCCTGGCACTCATTATTATTCTGGCGTCTATTCCCTGGCCTTTCAGAGCAGACATTGCAAGGCCACTTTTCCGGTGGTTTAATTAAGTAATTTTTATGGCGAGTAAAAAAGAAAAACCTATCATTCTTATAACGAATGATGATGATATAACGTCTCCGGGTATACGCAATCTCGTAGAATCTGTGAAAGACCTGGGTACTGTCGTTGTGGTCGCCCCGGACCGGCCACAAAGCGGTATGGGACATGCCATTACCATTGGCGAACCCCTGCGCATGAATAAGATGAACCTCTTCGGGGATATTGAAGCCTGGCAGACCAGTGGCACTCCCGTTGATTGTGTAAAACTAGCAGTAGACAAAGTATTACATCGTAAACCAGACCTGTGCCTTAGCGGTATAAACCATGGTGCCAACCACTCTATTAATGTTTTATACAGCGGCACTATGTCTGCAGCTATGGAAGCCTCTATTGAAGGCATTCCAAGTGTGGGCTTTTCATTGCTGGATTATAACTATGATGCAGATTTTACAGGTTCCCGGGAGGTTGTACATAAAATAGTTTCGGCTATTTTGGGAAAGAAACTGGATAAACATCTCCTGCTGAATGTAAATATTCCCAGCGTACCGGCGAATAAAATAAAAGGCATAAAATTATGTAAGCAGGCGTATGCGAAATATGAAGAAGATTTTACAGAACGCATAGATCCCCATGGAAAAAAATATTACTGGCTTACCGGGGAATTTAAAAACTTTGATAAATCAAAAGATACGGATGTGTGGGCCTTGCAACATAATTATGTGAGCGTAGTGCCGGTGCAGTTTGATCTCACGAACTATACTTTAAAAACACAACTGGAAAAGTCAAAAATATTTTCATGATATTTAAAAAAGATAACTTCTGGCTGGGCATTGTTATGGGCGCTGTTGCACCACTTTTAGGCCTTGCAATGTTTAAAGTATTTAAGTTTGGGATATTTACCTGGCAGGAAGTTTTTCAATATATGATGGTAGAACCGGGTTTTAAAACGCTCACCGTAGCGCTCAGTCTTTCGCTATTATTAAATGCACTTTTATTTACCATATATATTAATACCGACCGGGATTATACCGCAAAAGGAATTTTTGTTACCACGCTAATTTATGGCCTCACCGTGCTGGCTATAAAGACCTTTGCCTAAAGAAATTTCTACCTCAGAATAATTTTAACATTGAATTTTGGCTGCCATTGACGAAATTTGTTATCAACAATTAAGAAATTAATTTTTTTCTCATAAGCAGTTAGTTTTGGTAAACGGAGCCCTTATTCTTAGGGGCTCTTCTTTTTATACGCCAGGAAAGAGGCTGTCTACAAACTGCGTTTTATCAAAGATGAGCAGGTCTGTTGCTTTCTCTCCTACTCCAATAAATTTCACCGGTATTTTAAAGTTGTTTGCAATGGCGAGTACAGCGCCGCCTTTGGCAGTGCCATCCAGTTTGGTAATGGCAAGTGCCGTAACTTCAGTGGCATTCGTAAATTGCTTCGCCTGCTCCAGTGCATTCTGGCCTGTGCTGCCATCCAGCACCAGCAGCACCTCATGTGGCGCATCTGGTATCACCTTTTGAATCACTTTTTTTATCTTACTCAGTTCATCCATCAGGTGAATTTTATTATGGAGGCGGCCGGCTGTATCAATGAGTATAACATCTGACTTACGGGCCACGCCGCTTACCACCGTATCATAAGCAACAGAAGCCGGGTCGCTGCCCATTTCTTTTTTTATAATAGGCACATTCGTCCGCTCACTCCAGATAGTAAGCTGGTCAGCCGCAGCAGCACGAAAAGTATCTGCTGCACCCAATAAAACAGATTTACCAGCCTGGTGGAAATTATGCGCAAGTTTGCCAATAGTTGTTGTTTTACCAACACCATTTACCCCGACAACCAAAATGACATGAGGCGAATGGCCGGCAGGTAGTTCATAATTTTCATAACTGCTGTCGGAAGGCGAAGAAATGAGTAACTGCAGGATTTCATCTTTCAAAATACTATTCAGTTCTGTGGTGTTCAGGTATTTATCCCGGGCCACGCGGACTTCAATGTTATTAATTATTTTAACCGTAGTTTCTATACCTACGTCGGCACTTACGAGGGCATCTTCCAGGTTATCCAGCACTTCTTCGTCTACAATAGATTTTCCGGCAATGGCTTTGGAAATTTTACCCAGGAAACCTTCCCGTGTTTTTTGCATTCCGGTGTCCAACGTTTCCTGTTGTTCCTTCTTGCCAAAGAGTTTGTCAAAAATACCCATAGTGAATTGTTTTTGAGGTTGTACTACTTACGCTAAACAAAGAAAGCTGTCCCGGTAATGAGAACAGCTTTAATGATATAAAATTAACCCGGCTTAACTGGCCAGGTGATCTTTAATTTTTTCTTTGTGTACGATAGCTTCTTTAAAGGTGTAAGCACCTGTTTTTGGGCTACGTAATGTGCGGATGACCTTCGTCCAGTTCTTTGCGTCTGCGGCGGCCTTCTGGTCTTTGGTCTTAATCGCGGTTTTTGCTGCTTTTGCCATGATGGTATATTTTCTATACTACTTCTTTATCAGAAAGTAGCATACGTTATTTATTTAATTTCTTTATGAACCGTTACTTTTTTCAGGATGGAATTGAATTTTTTCAGTTCCATACGCTCCGGCGTGTTTTTTTTGTTTTTGGTGGTAATATAGCGGCTTGTACCCGGCTGACCACTGGTCTTATGCTCCGTACATTCCAAAATAACCTGCACCCTGTTTCCTTTCTTTGCCATTATAATTGGTATTTTATATTAGTCTCCTGGCGTAAGGCCAGGAAAATTTTAGATTTTTACGCCTTCGGACCTAAGCTGTTTTACAACTGAAAACAAACCATTTTTATTAATGGTACGGATTGCTTCTGTAGATAATTTTAAGGTTACCCATTTATCTTCTTCAGCAAGAAAATAACGCTTGGTTTGTAAATTTGGTAAAAACCTGCGCTTGGTCTTTATATTTGAATGGGATACTTTATTGCCTGAAATTGGCTTTTTCCCTGTAAGTTGACATACTCTGGCCATAGTCCTTATTTTTGGACGGCAAAGGTAATGAAATTTAACGGGAAATAAAACTTGAATGAAAGAAAATTATATTTTGCAATTTACCCCAGGCAGGGAATAAAATTTAAACCTTCATTCAAAAGCAATATTACATGAAGTTCCTTAAATCTCTCTTTCTTTTCCATAGCCTGGTAACCTTTATTGCAGGTATAGTATTGATGGTAAACCCGTCTTTCATTCCCCACCTTGCCGGCCAAGCATTATCCCCGGAAGGTTACCTCGTAGCCCGCTTGCTGGCAGCGGCAGAATTTAGTATTTCTTTCTTTTCCTTATGTGGAGCCCTCACTCAGCACAGTAGCCTTCAGAAAATAATTTCTATGAGCGCTATTATTTTTCATTTTTTTTCCCTGGTGCCAGAAAGCCTGTCATATATGCAACAGCCGGTTATCACTTTACTCATCAATATAATTGCCAGGGTAATTATTATTGGGCTGTTTGCCAGCGCTATTTTATTCCTGAAAAAAAGAAATTGAGGGTGCATAAAAATTTTACCCATTGAGAAATTAAGACTTGATACTTAGGTAGAAACTAAACCATTTACGCCTTCAATTTTCAGATAGATGCTACTACTTTACCAGGAAAGCCCCTATTTTTGGTTATGCAAGATTTGGAAAAATATTTCCTGCTAAAGGAAGATATCACTTATTTAAACTTTGGATCTTTTGGCGCCTGCCCCCGTCCTGTCTTTGAAAAATACCAGGCATACCAGCGGGAACTGGAAGCAGAACCGGTTGAATTTATTACGTCTTTGGGTCCCCGTTACCTTGAGGAATCCCGGAAGGCTTTGGCCGCTTACATACATTGCGAAGCAGATGACCTTGTTTATATGACAAACCCGTCTTATGCCGTAAACACAATAGCAAAAAGTTTTGCCCTACGGACCGGAGATGAAGTCCTCACTACGGATTTAGAGTATGGCGCCTGCGATAGGACTTGGGATTTTTATTGCCAAAAAGCCGGTGCTACTTATATTAAACAACACATCAATCTACCCTTAACGGATAAGGAAACATTTGTAGAAGATTTATTTTCGGGTCTCAATAAAAATACCAAACTGATTTTCCTGAGCCATATAACCAGTTCTACGGCATTGCGCCTGCCGGTTGAAGAAGTGTGCGCCCGTGCCCGCAAAGAAGGCATCCCGGTTTGTATAGATGGTGCCCATGCACCGGGGCAGATTCCCCTCGACCTTAAAAGCCTGGACCCGGAATTTTATACCGGAGCTTGCCACAAATGGATGATGACGGCAAAGGGAAGTTCGTTTTTGTATGTAAAAAAATCGTGGCAGAAAACGGTGGAACCACTTATCGTAAGTTGGGGGTATAAGGCTATGTATCCTTCTTCCTCTGAATTTTTAGACTGGCACCAGGTAAATGGCACAAGGGATTATTCTGCCTTCCTTACTATACCTGCAGCCATCGAATTTATGGAAGCACATAATTGGCCGTCTGTTGCCGCCACCTGCCGCAAGATGGTGCAGGATAATGTGCCGGCCCTTTGCGAATTGCTGAATACAAAACCATTATCTCCCCTTACCGATGATTTTATGCTCCAACTCTGCAGTGCAGAAATACAATGCGGGGAAACGGAAAAGCTGCATGACGTGCTTTTGAACAAATTTAAGATACAGGTACCCGTGCCAAGACATAGACATAAAAATTATTTACGGTATTCTATAAATGGATTTAATAACCAGCAAGATTTGGATAAACTTTTTGCTGCTCTGCAGGATATAAAGAAAACGACAAACTTAATTGGGTAATATGCTTTGCAAAAATACACGTTGATAAAATATAAAATTAAAAGTTCCTTGTCACAAAAATAATTAGCTGGATTATAGAATTTTTTTCGCCCAAATTTTTAAATAAAATATTATGGCAGACAATAAAATCTTTACCACCTGGCAGCCGCCAATGCAGTTTAATGCAAGCATTGATACCCACACTTTAGTAATGGATGCAGGTGCTGCAGATGGCGGCCTGGATGCGGGTGCCGGGCCGAAAAAACTCATGCTTGCCTCCCTCGCCGGGTGCACGGGAATTGACATTGTGCTCATCCTCCAAAAAATGAAAGTAACCTTTTCAGCTTTTCGGATAGACGTAACCGGTACACTTACGGACACGCACCCCCGTACTTACGAAGCTGTTCACATCAGTTACAGCATTCATTTACCGGAAGTAGATAAGGATAAGATGGAGAAAGCGGTAACCCTTTCCATGGATAAATATTGTGGCGTCAGTGCTATGTTCAGCAAATTTGCCACCCTCACGCATAGCATCACTTTCTCTTAACCTCCCGGTAAACCCGTAGCATTTGTAACACTATGGCAAGGATTATCAGCCCCAGGCCTGCATAAAATTCCGGGCGCAGTAACTTGTTTTCCTGGAAAAAAATGAAAGCCAGCAAGATGCCATAGACGGGCTCGAGGTTATAGGTGAGATTAGAAGTGAAAGCTGATATTTTACTCAAGGCGGCTAGTTGCAGGTTAAAACTGACAACCGTACATAATACCGCCAGTATGAGAAGCCAGCCCCAATCGGAAGCAGTGGGTAGGAAACTTCCTGTCGCCGGGAAGAAATGCAGGTAGACCGGCAATAGAAGGCTAAGAAGAACCAGGCCACCTGCAAGTTCATATAAAGTGAGCGTTTCAGTTGTAAATCTTTTTACCAGTTGCTTATTAAAGATGGGAAATAAGGCACTGCCCAGGGCTGCCACCATTCCAAATAAAATACCGGTTTTGTATTGTGGATGAAAATCGAAAATGACATAAATACCACTGAGAGCAAGGAGTCCTAAAGCGAGTTCAACCCATACCATACGGGTACGCAGTAACCAGGGTTCCAGCAAAGCCGTAAAAAAACCGGTGGCCGAAAAGCAAACCAGCGCCACTGAAACATTGGCATATTTTACACTGCCATAAAAAGTGACCCAATGTATGGCAATGATGAGCCCTACCCCGGTGATTTTTAGTACATCTTTCCAGGGGATGCGGGTCAGTTGTTTGCGAATAACCATCCAGGCACCGAGTACGATGACCGTAAGTAAAAGCCTGTACCATACCAGTAATCCTTCGTTCAGGCTGATGAGTTTACCCAGGATGGCGGTGAAGCCGGCGAGGAAAACTGCAATGTGTAACTGGATAAAAGCTTTCTTCAAAGGAAGTTATTTTTATAGCGTGCAAATATAACGGCATTCATGAGCCATTATGCCTAAAGCTGCACAGTGATAATTTCAGGTAAAGACAGTCATGCGCAAAAAAATGTAAAAAGCGGTTGAGTGGCCTTTGCTGCAAAGCAAACATGTTTATATTTGCCCGACTTTAACTAGCGTTCTATGAATTTTAAGAAGATTAATAATATTACCGGCTGGGCTGTGTGCCTGGTTGCCT
>JBDSWG010000183.1:0-7850 GCA_039926825.1 Ferruginibacter sp. | reverse complement strand
ATAAGTTTTTTAGTACAGGCAATTTGTATTTCACAGTTTCAATTACACCGTTTATAACTTCAAAAGATATTTTTACTCATTTGCAAGTTTTTTATTTTTTAAATTTCTTAGTTTAAGGCTTGGTTTGATAGGATTTCAACGCTTATTTGTTGCAGTTAATTTTAAAACACCTTAAAAGACAGACAGTGAGTTTTTCAAATGTTTCCAGGCGAAATTTACTTCGAACTGCTTCAACCATATTGGTAGGTTCGGTTATTAGTCCTTCATTATTTGGACAAAAAACAACTACATCTTATAGTGGAGGGCCTGGGACAATTTATATTCCTTCGAGAGGTGGTCAAAAGGGTAAAATTTCAAGAATGGAGATTACGTTTAAACTTGACGGTACGCAAAGCTCCGGACATTTTGGGAGTGGTGAATTGACAATTCCTGCAAGGCAGCCTGGAATATTTTTATTTCTTATATTATTTATACAACTTTCAGCACTCGCCCAACCTATAACAAAAAATGTTTTAATTGAAGGGAAAGGCATACCTGTCGTGATGCTGAATGGCGGTACGGGAGACATGTCGGTTTTTTCTTCACATTCCAAACAACTATCTGCTGACTATAAAGTCATTCGGATGGAACAGTTCAACGTGCAATACGCCACGGAAGGCCGTCTCCTTCCTAAAACGTATTCTGTACAAATGGAAAGTGAAGCCCTAAAAGCAACACTTGACTCGCTGAATATTACGATACCGGTTGTTTTGGTAGGGCATTCTTATGGCGGATTGATTGCGCTTGATTTCGCCATACATAATCCAAAATATATTCGTTCACTTATTTTAATTGAACCACCTGTTTTTGCAATTGCGAAAGAAAAAAAAGTAGTTCCGGAGGGCATGATGGGAATGCAGAAATTGCTCAGGAAGTTTCTGCCGCAGGCAAATATCACGGAGGACATGATAAAAGAATTTAGGTGTGAATTGATGGATTGTGACAGCTTCGACATCTACAAGCATCCCTTGTGGCAAACATGGGTTAAGCAAAAAAACCGGTTGAGGGGTCTGGCTGTTATCAATAAATACAAGGTGGACTGTAAAGATCTACACCGGTTTCTAAAGCCTGTTTTGATAGTAACAGGCACGCAGACTGTGCTGTTTCATAAAAAAATTGATGCATTACTGGCAGGGGAATTTCCTTTGGGAAAAACTACAAATATCACGGGCGGACATGCGGCTATAAATATTAATGCAACTGAATTTGTTACCCGGCTGAAAAACTTTCTTGGTGATGAAAAATAATTATGATTTAACAACCAGGAACATGGGTTCTATTCAAATCTGGAAAGTAGGAAAGTTGACCGGCTTCGCAGTTGCGGTAATGTATTTGGGTTCAGAGCTGTAGAATAAAGACCGGCTTTAGTTCTTTATGAATTTGTATTTATTCACTTTAAAATAAAAATTATGAAACGAAATTTGTTCAAAATCAGTAATCTCCTTCTCTTCTGCGCTTTTGCATTTTGTTCGTGTCAAAAAGAAACTTTGCAAGAACCTGCTGCACTTGAAGGAAGGAATGCGGAAATCAACGCAGCAATATCTGCTGAAAGAACCAACACTTTTTATGGCCCACAAACACAAGTTGCCGATGGTAAGGCCCGATCATTTTTTATAATGACTCATGAGGGTCTTCCTGTGGAGTTAGGCATTGAAATAACAGCCCATGCTTTTTCCGGACTTCCTGCAGAAGGACATTACGCATTTCAAATTCCGCTGCATCAAAAAGCAATAGCTGCGACACCTTTCGATCATATTTTTATGAACTGGAACCCTGAAGGACATCCACCTGCAGCGCTTTTCGGTGTGCCCCATTTTGATTTTCATTTTATGACCATATCAAAAGAGGAGCAGCTGGCTATACCTGTTTATACTCCCGGAAGCTTGCATGATGTGTTACCTGCGCAACAATACTGGCCTGTTGGGCACATACCACTCCCAGGTGGTGAGCCGCAAATGGGTAAACATTGGGCTGATATTATTCACCCGGTAGCACCAGGCACTTTTACTCATACAATGATTTATGGATCATATAATGGTGCGATGATTTTTGTAGAGCCCATGATTACGCTGGCCTATTTGCGAGCACTGACGCAAAAAGTGAGTGTGCCCTACAACCAGCCAGTAGTATACACGGAGTTGAATACATGGTATCCCACTTTCTATAATATGTACACTAACCAAGACAAGAGTAAGTATTATGTTACGTTAAGTAATTTTAGAAGGTCCTAAGTAATTATTTTTCTGAATTAAATTGTCAAGAAAAAAAAGCGGTAATAATCTTCTTCATTAATGGTTACCGTTTTTTTTTTCAGCATGGTAAGAAGATATATAACCATTTTAGGGGCATTGAAATAACTGGAGGCTAAATAAAATTATAAACTAAAATCAAATGACTATAAAAACTTCTTTGCAAAAATGCAATGCTCTAATTTTTTGGGTTTGTTTGGTTCCTGGTTTTGGGTGTTTTAAAAACATAACTCAAAAAGTGCATACTCCCAGCGTAGCCCTGGTAAACGGGCAATGGCTCAATGGCCAAAGCTTTGAGCAGCGTACCTTTTATAGTGTTAATGGTTCCTTTGTTTCTGCCAGGCCCACCCGTATAGATTCCACCATCGATTTAAAAGGCACTTACATAATCCCGCCTTTAGGCGATGCACATAATCATACCATAGGTACAGGTGTAGAAGAAATGGATAAAAAAGCTATTCAGAATTTTTTAACCAATGGTGTGTTTTATGTAAAGATCCAGGGTAATCTCCCAATAAATGCAGAGATGAAAAAAGGTCTCTCGCTTAACCAGTATAATGGTTTGGATGTGATGCTGGCCCAGGGCTCATTAACGGCCACCGGCGGGCAACCTATTTTCCTGGTAGAAAAACTTTTACTGCCACAAGGATATTTTCCGGGATACACAAAAGAAACATTGAAAGATTACCGGTATTTTACAATAGATAGTGAGCATGATCTTAAAAAAAAATGGCCCCTGATCTTAGATCTGAAACCCGATTTTATTAAAACTTTTTTATGGGGTTCGGGAGAATATGCAAAGTATAAAGATGATACCTTAATACTATATAAAGGGTTGGACCCTGCACTATTACCAAAAATAGTGGTGAAGGCTCACGCACAAAAACTTAAAGTATCTACCCATGTAACAAATGCGGATGACTTCCACAATGCAGTAGCGGCGGGTGTTGATGAGATAACACATTTACCTAGGTTTATTAGTGGTAGTGCAAATAACCTGGTTTCAGTGGAAGATGCCCGACTCGCTGCCCGGCAAAAAATTGTTGTTATAACCACTGTAGCTGTCAGTTTGTTTCAAGGCAGGTTGGTAAACGAAGCCGATTTCCCCCAGGCACGTAAAAATCAAATCGCGGATCTAAAATTACTTCTAGATAATGGCGTTTCCCTTGCTATTGGCAGTGATAACCCAACTGACAATTCCGTAAAAGAAGTTTTTTACCTGAAAGAACTTGGTATTTTCGATAACCTGAGCTTGTTAAAAATGTGGACAGAAACTACAGCCCATGCTATATTTCCAAACCGGAAAATCGGGGCACTGCGGGAAGGGTATGAAGCCAGTTTTATTGCCCTGGAAGGCAATCCTGTTGAAGACCTGAATAATATTAAAAAGATTAAATATTTATTTAAACAAGGCTTTCTACTATCACCGGATATAACCAAAAAGTAAAACAGAAACAGTTATTCCGGGAACCTGTTCAATTTGTTTTCTGTGAAAAGAGGCCGTCCTTGCTCTATGGCTGGAGCCGCCCCGCCTCATTTTACAAACCCTCCTCTTGAGATTAAACACACAAATTTTTATACCTTAAAAAATAATCAGAATTACTTTAAATTTTTTTTATGAAAACAATCATCCTTTCACTTGCATTTTGTTTCTTATTTACCTCTGCATTTTCCCAAACTATCAAAGTTCCTGATTTCGTTCAGCCGGAAGTAAAAGCCTTTTATACTGTGTATTCAAACCACCTTATGAAATGCATAAAAGCTATCCATGAAAAAAATGAATCGAAGGCAACGGCTTTATTTAAAGAAGGGGAGCCCATGGTTGCTAAGAGTAAAATAATTGAAAAGAAAGTGATAATGGCTCCAGGGGAAAAGAAAAAGTGGATGGCATTTGCGGCCCAGGTATATCCTTATATTAAAGAAATGGAACGGTCGCCATATTATCAAAAGTTGTATGGAAAAAAATAACCTGGAAAATTTCTCAGTTTAAATCAATCCCCTCAATCATTTCCTAAATCATTTAAATTTATTAATATTATTATCTCTTCACTAATTGGGATATTATTTAAAATTTAGTTAGTCAGATGATTTATAGGCCCTGCACTACTAAACCTTACGAGCTTCGGGTGTTGGTAAACGAAATGCTTTTAATAAAAAGAAATAACCTACGCACACAACTGCAAACCTTAAATGGTCAGCAATAATCCATTTATCAGCCATTATTTTTAATTCCTCAGCGGTTTTACCGGCACCGGCTTTAGTCATCATAATATCATTAATAGGATAGATAACGATATTGGTATAAATAATGGTAAATAAAAGGGTTAATAAAGTTATAAGCAGGTAATATCTGTGCTTTTTACTATACCATATTAATCCCAGGGAAATCAAAAGAGGAAAAAGCCTGATTGATCCCAACCAGGGGGCAAAAAAATTCAATATGTATTTATTAAAGTTTGTACCACCGAAAAATTCTTTTATTGATTCGGGGGACTCACTCCACATGGGTACCACAACACACATACTGAATATGGTGCCACCTATCCATATACTAAAACCGATGACAGCCAACCAAATAAAAAAGTTATAAAGATTTTTGCGAAGCGCCATAAAATGAAATTTAAAAAGTTTTAGCAGTTCGATATAATTTATAATGAAGTGATAATAACATAAATTCTCTCAATGACATTTTCATTAAAAAATAAAGCCTCTGTAATGGTAATCCTTACAAGAGTCCTTGCTTAAAGGAACATGGATTTATTTGTAGGATCTACCTTTTTACAAATTCGCTAACGATACAATATGTTTAAGGGTTGGCTGAACTTTATAATTATTGTATTTAGTTGGGTGCCATTTACCTGCTTTAGTAAAGTTTTGTGGTTGCGCATATGATGTATTAATAGTGGTACCGGCTTGCAATGTGGCCAACGTTATCATTGGTTCTAATGCCATTAACCAAAGAATTGAAAACAAGACCTGCATATAATTGAACTGTTTAAAATTTCAAAAAATTGAAAATATTTTTTGTATGAAAGGAGTTTTAATTTTTTCAAGATTCCAGACATAAATTAAAAAAAATATTACTCGCAAAACATTTAATTTAGTGAAGAGTAAGTTTACCTATGTGAAATGATAATTTTAATGAGTGGAAAGTATTGATTTTTGATCGAATGTGAAATTGTAAGCTACTAATCTTTTTGTCTTTTAATTGTAAAGTTGGGTTTGTGCTCAATTTCGCTGCCAGGGCCTATGCTCATTGTTTCATTACCGGCAAAAAGTTTATTAATATAAAATCCACTCATCTCAATTTCAGTATCTCCCTTACTTCATCTTTTTTATTTCTGGAAACCGGTATCTCTGCCCGGTTTTCCATTATGAGGAAACCGCCATCACTTTTTATAAATTCTTTTATTTTTTTGATGTTCACCAGGAAGCTTCGGTGGATTCTTAAAAAATGACTCTGTGACAGCATTTCTTCTATCTCGCCCAATGTTTTGCAAACCGTAAACTTAGGCTCGCCTACTAAATGCAGGCTGGTATAATTGCTTTCCGATTCGCAATAGATAATATCTTTTAAGGTTATAAATTTATAGCCTTTAGCATGTGGAAATGCTATACGTTCCGGTAGCTGGCCTTTCTCTGATTCCTGAATAATTTCACTGATATGCTGTAATTGTTGCGTGAGAAAAAAAGGCTTTTCTGCCACTTTCTGAACGGCTAATTTCAGCTCTGCCGGATCAATAGGTTTCAATAAATAATCTACTGCATTGAACCGGAAAGCTTTTACGGCAAATTGATCATAGGCTGTAGTGAATATAAGGTGGAAATTAATTTCTTTCAGATTAGATAAAAGCTGGAAGCCGTTCATTTGCGGCATCTCAATATCCAGAAATACAATGGAGGGGCTCAGGAGTTTTATTTTCTCCAGTCCTTCTGTACTGTTTGATAAAGCTGCCACTACATCCACTTGAGGGCAATGCCTTTCGAGCAATTTGCCCAATACTACAACCGCATCTGGCTCGTCGTCAATAATGATTGCCGTATGTTTATCTGTGAAATTTTTCATATAAAATTGTTTATACAGGAATGTTTAGCGTCACCCGTGTGCCAGTTGCAATTCCATGATTTTCCAGGTCATCAAATTGTATGGTGGCCTCCATATTAAAAAGCTTGTTTACGATAGCAATCCTGTCTTTTGTTATTTGCATACCAAATGATTTATGTTTCGTGGCTGATTTACTTTTAAGCATGTTTGCCTCTTTCCTGCCGATACCATCATCTTCAATAATTACTTTTAAAGTATTTATTTCCGGTGAAGTAATGATGATATTCAAATGCCCCTTTTCTTTTTTTTGCATGAGCCCATGCCATATTGCATTCTCTGCATAAGGTTGTATTAGCAAAGGTGGTAATTGTACAAATTGCTGGTCTATTTCTTTATCAACTTTTATATCATAACTGAATTGATCTCCAAACCTTAGCTTTTCCATTTCGATATATAATTTCAGGGCTTGTAAATCAGCCTCCAGCGGCACTTTTTCTGATTTACTGTTTTCCAGCACCTGCCTAATCAGCCGGGAAAATTGGGTTAAGTAAAAAGAGGCTTTTTCCCCTTCGTTTACTAAAATGTATTTATTTATGCTATTTAATACATTGAAAATAAAATGTGGATTCATTTGTGCTCTTAAGGCAACCATTTCTGTTTCTGCAATCTGCTTCTCAAATTCCGCACTTAACTGTTTTAGCCTGGCCTCACTGCTTTTAGCTAATCCTTTTGCTTTTTCTTTTTGTATACGCTGCTGGTAAAAAAAATAAACAATAGATATTATAACAACCACGCACAACAATTTAAACCACCAGGTTTGATACCAGGCCGGGATATTATTAAGGGCTAGTAACTGTTTGGACTCACCGATTAAGCCATCATTGTTAGCAACTTTTACATAAAAATGATAATTTCCCGGGGGAACCTGGGTATAATATGCTGTTGTTCTTTTATCTGCATAAACCCATCCTGTATCAATTCCTTCGAGCTTATAATAATAAGTATTTTCATTTTCATTGATATAGCTGTCGCAACTGTAATGGATACTTAAAAAATTCTGAAAGTGTTCCAGGTAAAGGACTTTCTTAAGCAGTAAGGCAGTATCAGAATGATATGGATTATTAAACACATCAATACCTGTTATTACCGGAATTGGCTTATATAGGTTGGAAGGAATAGAGGAGGGATTCATAAATTGACCATCAGGCATCAGAAATTGGCCATCTGGCATTAGAAATTTTTTTCCATCATATGGTTCCCAATAATACCCATCTTCTTTACCGAAGAATTGCCATTCTTCCGTTTTTCTATTAAATTTATAACTACCATATTTACTATTGACCCATAAGAAGCCTTTCCCATCTTCAAATATAAAATTGCATTCCACATCCGGTATTACTACTTCAAACTTAGCTTTCGTGCCGGGGAGGGCCTGCGTTTTGCAAAGGCCGGCATTAGTGGCTATCCAAAAAATACTATCTCCGGATTGATAAACGCTCCGGATTAAATTTGAAGGC
>JBDSWG010000182.1:0-2525 GCA_039926825.1 Ferruginibacter sp. | reverse complement strand
GCATCTTATATATCCTGGCGGGCTTCAATCATTTCCGTAACCCGGAAACCTATATTAAAATAATTCCTGCTAACCTGGGTGATGCCAGCATGATAAATATAGTGGCCGGTATTGCAGAAATTATTCTTGGTGTAGCGGTATGCATAAAGCCCCTTCGCCGATTGGGCGCTTATGGCATTATACTCATGTTGCTTGCTTTTATACCGGCGCATATTTACATGTTCAGCCAACCGTTTTGTATCGGCAGCAACTGTGACTTGCAATGGGTTCTTTGGCTAAGGCTGCTCATTTTTCAGCCTTTGCTAATTTACTGGGCCTGGCGGGTGAGCAGGACTTGTGTAGCGTAAATAAGGTAAATAAAGTCTGGGGGAACCAGGAGTATATTTTGAATTTTAAACAAAAAAGGCTGACTCAGAAATTGAATCAGCCTGTCATTTAATATTTTATAAATTATTCCGCTTCAGCCACTACTTCTTTCACTTCGGGTATCATCCTCTTCATCATGCCTTCAATGCCGGCTTTCAGCGTTATCATAGAAGAAGGGCATCCGCTGCAACTTCCCTGGAGCATCAGGTTAACCCTTCCCTGCTCATAACTTTTAAACTGTATGGCACCACCATCCATCTCTACGGCCGGCTTCACATAATTTTCCAACAACTCTTTTATTCTTTTCACCACGTCATCATCATCTGCATGCACTTCGTTGCTGCTTTCTGCTTTTACATTAGCCAGTTCTTCTTCATTTACTACCGGCTTGCCTTCCTCCAGGTAATCTTTCAGAAATTGCTTGATGGTAGGTATAACATCCTGCCAGTCTTCAGTATCCAGCGTTTTTGTGAGTGTAATAAAATTACTGGCGATAAATACCGACTTAATAAATGGAAAACTAAAAAGTTGCTGCGCCAGCGGTGACGGGCGGGCACTTTCCTCATCGGGGAAATCCACGCTTTTGCCGGGGTATAAAAGTTTGTTAGCCACGAACTTCATGGTTTCCGGGTTCGGGGTCATTTCTGTATATATACTAATGACGGGGTTGCCTGTTTTAATCATAATCTAAACTTTACACTGCAAATTTAATTCATCTGCGGGGCTGTAAAAGTGAAAGTTTACCTGCTGCGCCTGATTTTTCTGATTTCGTAAGGAGGTGGGGCCTATTTCATTACGTATTTTTAAAAATTTAAAGATGGTTACAGGTTCACAATATTAAAACAGTAACCTGCTGCTAATTGGTTAATGGCATTAAAAATGTAATATACAAGGAGTTATAAAAATAATCTGATAATGAATATTGCTAAAATATGCCTCTTTGCTTGTAGTATTAGCCTGTTTGGCCTCACAACGGAAGCTCAGAAAGTAGTCCGTAAAGGTGTTACCCCTGTAAAAACAGTAAAAAAAGAATCCCGTGCACCATATTATTCGCTTGAACAATTGAGTGGAAAATGGGTGGAATACCAGCGTCTTTTAGTTGATTCTAAAGAAAAAATATCCCTTGACGATACCCTGTTACTGGATTTTAATAAAAGGGATTCTGTACACATTCGCCAGGGCAAGAATATGTCTTTAGTAGGGCAGGTGGCCATAAACAAACCCAATGAACTCATGCTGGCAGGAGATATTTATACCATTACCCGGTTGAACGGTAATATAATGGTGTTAAATGATGGTAGTTGGTTGCGCTATTTCCGCAAGACCAAAGCCTTTTATTTTGATAATTATGGAAATAAAAAAGTTCCGGCAGAAGAATATAAAATGCCGGTAAAAGCCAGCCTAAATATGCTCCCCGGGGATTGGGATATTTACCGCCGGCAGGCTGCCCCAGGTTATATAACAGAACATGAGAGCCAGCTGATCAAGCGCCTTTATATTCCACAATTAGATGAAAATGGTTCGGCAACTGGTACTATAAGTTTTTTTGAAGCAACAGAAACAGAGCGTACGCCTTGTACCATCAAAGTGGCTGGCAGCGCCATGCATGTGGAAGCCGGAACCAACTCCTGGGATTTTAATATTTACAAAGCCTCGGGTTCGGAATTCATTTTTGGTAAGCCCGGTGGCCTCATGTATTTCGCTAAGAAATTATAATTCATTTTCTTCTTCCGGCACAATGCGCAGCTTAGCATAGTTGAGCATTATTTTCTTTTCACCATTGTGTTTAAATAAAATAGTGGCAACAGGATTATGAGCTGCGCCTTCCATTTTAGTTACTTCTCCAAAACCAAACTTCTGGTGTTCTACCTGCTGGCCTGCCTGGAGGTTACCGGTATCGCTGGCTACAAAATTTTCCGTCGGCGTATGCACTTTTGTACTGGGTCGGGATGGTTGTGCGTATGAAGGACCAGCAGTTGATTTCTTTTCGGCCGCTCCAGAGAACCCCCGGTTCATTCTTTCAAAAGCATTACCACGTGCCCACTGGCTGCCCTGGTTATTAATGGCCGAACTGCCGGCATGACTTCGATCCAGGAACTTGTCCGGAATTTCATCTAAAAAACGGCTGGGGTCGTTCTGCTGCAGCTGCCCAAAACGGT
>JBDSWG010000181.1:0-9903 GCA_039926825.1 Ferruginibacter sp. | reverse complement strand
GCTACCCGAACTTCTTTCATAAAACTAAAGTTGAGCGAATTTATTAATAATACCTATCCCCCATCAGGTGATTTTAAAAATAAGTGAAACCTTTGTTCCAAGTCCGGGGAAAGTTTGCAACACATATTCACCGCCAGAATCTTCTGCCCGCTGCTGCATATTTACCAACCCATTTCCCTTCTGAAGTTTTGCAGTATCAAAGCCTTTTCCATCATCTGCAACTGATATTTCTATTTTCCTTTTTTCTGTTTCATGCATCTGCAAATCAATTACGTTTGCCTCACTATATTTAACGGCATTGTTAATAGCCTCTTTACAAAACATGTAAATATTACGCCGGCTTGCCACTGGTAGATTGATATGGGCCAGCTTTGGTGAAATTGCAATTTTCACTTCCATGCCTTTAATCATGGCCATATCTTCCGCATACTGTTCTAAGCGTTCTATAAGTTTCAGTAAAGAATCTTTTTCGGGATTCACGAGCCATACAATATCACTTAACTTTTCCACCATTTCAGCAGCGGATTGCTGGATATTGTTTAAGGACTTTTCCACTTCTACTGTTTTTTGTGCGTATATCTGTTCTCTTGTCAAATGGCTATACATAAGAATACCACTAAGTGTGGACCCAACTTCATCATGCAGCTCACGGCTGATGCGTAACCGTTCCTTTAAAATTTGCTGCTGATTCTGTAACGCTTTTCTCCGAAGGTACCGGTAGAGTGAGTACCCGCCTAATGCAAGAATCACCGCAATACTGCTATAAATAATTTTCTTCTGCTGGTTTTCTTTTGAAGTTAGTAATTTTTGATAAGCCGCTTCCTGCCCGAGCAACTTTAGCTTAACCTGGCTTTTTTCGTTTTCCTTTTTCTCATTTTCAAGATTCAGGCTTTGCTGAGATGCATCCAGTTTATTAATTTCATTTTGCTGCGAGATGAGCGTTAGTTGCTGCGATTTTTTAATTCCTTCCAGCAATTGCTTTTCTATTTGTTGATTTCTCAGTTGAAGAAGATAGGTGCTGGCTTCACTTTCCTTTTCCAGCATCTTGATCACCTGTTCTTTTTTTTCCGATTCGAACCGGGTAGTGACTTCCGTTATCATTTTTTGTTTTTCCAAAGAGAATACCGACTCTTTTAACGATGAATATTGTTGAAAATATTTAAGCGCTGAATCAGGTTGATTTATTTTTTCAAATGCCCGTGATAACAATAACCCGGCTTCCATGGCATCAACCAAAGCCTTTATTGAAATGGCCAATTGTGATGCGTAAGTAAGGTGTATTATGGCGCTGTCATATTTTTCCAGTTTAAATTCTGTCTTTCCAAGGTTAAAAGCGATAAATTTTAAATCCTGGTTACTGATATTAACCTGGTTTGTTTTTCTATAAGCATCGTCCAGGTATTTTAAAGCTTCCGGGTAATTTTGTTTTTCATATTCCTGTATTCCTTTTAACTTATCCAGGCTGAGCCAGCCCCAGCCGTTATTAAATTGCTTTGCTAATTTTTCAAATTCCCGGATAGCCGAATCAGCGCTGGTAAAATAGTGCAGCATGCTTAAACTGACTGTATAACTATTCAACTTTAACCAGGCGTCAACCTTATTTGCGGAAGCAGTTTTGTTCTTCAAACCATAATTTAGATATTGATAGGCTTTTGGGAAATTTCGCAAATTTAAAAATGCTTCACCTAAGTCACTGGCAGCACTATAAATTTTAAATGCCTCGTTTGATTTTTCCGCCAGCATTAAAGCTTTAAAATAATAATGGGCAGCACTATCATAATCTGATGTGTTATTATAACCTTTTCCCAGCAAGAAATAAGTTCTGTAAAGGTTATGATCATCACCAGAAGCAGTTAAAAAATAAATTGAAGTCCAGTAATTTTTTCTCGAAATATCAGTGTTGCCCTCAGCATATTCTAAAATTCCAGACTGCCAGTAAGCAATTCCAAGAAATGCAATTTCCTTCTGGCTGATAAAAATTTTGATGGCTTCCGAAACATTTTTTTTTGAATCGGCTCTAAGTCCCCGGTAATATTGGGCAAAAGATAAAGCAAGATGATATTTTCCTATTCCTGTTTTATAGTCATCCTTTTGGCTGAACGCCTTTATTTTTTCAGCAAAATACAACGCCGAATCAATTTTCAACCCATCTGAATATTTCCTGGAGATATCAAAATATATATCCGCTTTTGCCCTTGCAGAAGCTGCTGTGCTTAATTTATTTTGCAAAACTGAAAATGTATTTTGTGCACGAATTGCACTGCAGCAACAAATTATTGTTACAGTAAATACGAAATGCATATAAAATATTTTTATTGCCATTACGCAGGTATTACCCGGAAATTCTACTGGAAAATAATGTGTAATAAGAAATCACCATATCCCTCATTGAGTGAATTTGTCCTTTACCTGTAAAATACAAAATCTTCTTCAATGTTTCCTTCAGAGGCCTGGCTCTTCTATATTCTTCCCATCTATAATAAAAAGAGATTCATATTGAAATTGGGGCACCAACACCCAAAGAAATCCAGACAATAATATCATATAGCGCCACGACACGTGTAGCCTTGCACACCTTACCGAAATCTTCGGTGTACAAAGCAGCCTGTATACTTAACCTGTTACAGATAATTACCGGCCGCATAAACTTCCCGTTTAAATTCAAGAGATTATTATCGCTATTTTGCAGCCATGATGACAAGGGTAGCCACATTGTTGAAAAAAGATATATTGCTGGAACTGCGCCAGCAGCATAGCTTCTATGGCATACTACTCTATATAGCAGCCACCGTTTTTGTGCTTTACCTTTCCCTGCCGGAAAGCCCTGCAGCCGAAGTCTGGAACAGCCTTTTCTGGGTAATACAATTATTTGTATGCGTAAATACAGTGGCAAAAAGTTTCCTGCAGGAGAGCCGGGGAAAAATGCTTTATTTCTATACCATTACTTCTCCCGTTGAATTCATCCTGGCTAAACTAATTTTTAATATGATTCTTATGCTCATGATGAGCGGTGTGAGCCTGTTGCTTTTCTTCATCTTTTTAGAAAATCCGGTAAGTTTTGTTTGGCGTTTCACCGGTATCGTTATGCTGGGAGGCTTTAGCATCAGTCTCGTTTTTACGCTGATGAGTGCCATTGCTGCAAAGGCGCAACAGAATGCCGCTTTGCTGGCTATCCTGGGTTTCCCGGTTATTTTACCCCAGTTATTATTATTAATGAAACTCAGTAAAACGGCATTTGCTGAAATATTTAAAGAAGGTGCCTTGTGGCAATTGTGCGGACTCGTTGGTTTGCTAGATGCCGCTGTAATTATTATGGCCGTTATCTTGTTTCCTTATTTGTGGAAAGAATGAAGAATCAATAGACAATTGGCAATAGACAATTAGCAAAATCCTTTTAATGCAAAACTTTCTTCTAAGGTTTGTATAACACGCCATTGAAAATGGAGCAATCAATATTTTTCAGGATTCGTTATCATATGTCCAATTAATTTTCCTATTTCATTTTTCTTAAGTAGTAATCCTTCTAATTCCAGGCTGCTAATATAGTTGCAACTATTAGCAAACATCAACCATACACCAGTTTCTGAATTCTCAGCATCACAGTCCGTGAGCTTGGATATGAAGTTTGCAGAATATCTTTTTTTACGATAAGCTTCTGCCAGGTTAGCACAAACAGATCTTGAAGATCTCCTGACTTGGTCTGTAAGTGAATATTTTTCTTCGGTGGGGAAAGATTTTGAAGCTTCAAATATTTCCATTGCAAGTGCAAAAGCTAATTGATAAACTTTTGGCTGCGAAAAGTCGAGTACACCCATGAATTTACTTTGAAATAAAATCTAATGATTGCACATTGCATATTGCCCATTCTCCATTGCATATTGGCCATTGCTTATTTGCTAATTGCCTGTTGCCCATTGAACTATTGCAGGCTCGGATCGCTGAAGGTATCTCCCTGTTTTAAATCTCCTGTTTCAAACCCTTTCTTAAACCAATAGACACGCTGGGCTGAAGTGCCATGGGTGAAGGCATCCGGAACCACCCTGCCCTGGCTTTGCTGCTGCAGGCGATCATCACCAATGGCATTGGCAGCCGTTAAGGCTTCATCAATATCATTTGAATTAATTACATTTTTCATTTTCTGATCATAATGCGCCCAGACGCCGGCATAAAAATCAGCTTGCAATTCCAGCATCACAGAATATTTGTTCGCCTCCCGCTCACTCGATTGCTCCCGCACCTGTTGCACTTTTTGCGAAGCGCCTGTGAGTGTTTGAATATGATGCCCCACTTCATGGGCCACCACGTATGCCAGCGCAAATTCTCCACTGGCACCAAAACGGGTTTCGAGATCTTCAGCAAAAGAAAGGTCGATATATACATCCTGGTCAACCGGGCAATAAAAAGGGCCGGTCGCTGCGCTGGCATAACCGCACCCGCTTTCAGTTGCATTTCGGAAAAGGACTAAAGTCGGCTTTGGATATTGTTTGCCCTGGTCTGCAAATATCTTTCCCCATACATCCTCAGTATCAGCAAGTACAACTTTTACAAAAGAGGCCCGCTGGTTATCAGCCGCCTTTTGCTCTGCAGTGAGGGGTTCATTTTGTTGTTGCTGGGTCAGAATCTGTGTGAGGTCTCCACCATCGCCACCTAAAAACATATTTACAAGTAAAGCTATTACACCAATAATACCACCGCCGGCAATCATCTTGCCGCCACCTGACATACCACGCCGGTCATCTACATTGCTGCTCTCACGTCTGCCTTTCCATAACATAATAATAAGTTTTAAGAGGTAAAAGTAATCAAAATAAGAAAAAATGATGCCCAAGTATTTTACCACTGTTTTCCATAAAAAAAAGTTCTTCAAATACCGGCCAAAAAAGAGTTTATAAGATTATACAAAACTGGTAACTCAGGAGTTTTCCCATAACTTTGCGCCACTTTATAAACCAAAGCGCTTGCATTGCAGAAAAGCTGGTGGAAAATATTATCCTTCGTTTTACTTGTGTATACATTCACTGCCGGCTTCTTATGGGACGTCCCACGCCTTTTTATATTAAATGAAACCATTCGCAATCTATACTTTCACGTAGCCATGTGGTTTGGAATGATGATATTATTTATTGCCAGTTTTATTTACAGTATACAATACCTGCGGAAAGGCAATTACAGGGCAGATATTTTTGCGTCAAACTATGCCGTTTCAGGTATTATACTGGGTTTGCTGGGTTATACCACGGGAACCCTTTGGGCGAATTTTACCTGGGTAAGTGACCAGAACCAATCCTTAGCAGCTATTTTAAAAGAGCCAAAACTTATTGGTGCAGCCATTGCCTTACTTATTTATGGGGCATATTTTGTTTTGCGTGGTTCCTTTACAGATGTAGATAAACGTGCCCGTGTAAGTGCTGTATATAATATATTCGCTTTTGTAATGTTATTCCCAAGTATCTGGATAATTCCGCGTCTTGTAGGTAGCCTGCACCCCGGTGCACCCGGCAGCGATACCGGCAACCCGGCACTTAATTTTAATGATATAGATAGCCGCCTGCGTATGGTTTTTTATCCTGCTGTTATTGGCTGGACGCTTTTTGCTACCTGGCTTACAACTTTGCGCATTCGTGCCCAGTTACTTACAGATAAAACCCTGATTCATGATTAAGTTGGTAAAATGTAGTATGATAAGCATATCTATGATGCTTTTTTTTACCCTTCCCTGCCTGGCGCAGGATAATCCGGAGATGGCTGACACCATGCGTTCCAACGGAAAAATTTACGTTGTGGTGGGCTGTGCCCTTATTATCCTTTGTGGCCTTTTCCTGTATGCCTGGCGCATTGACCGAAAAGTGACACGTGCCGAAAAAAATCTGCTTCCATAATTTTTTATAAAAATACCTTTCAGAAAAAAAGAACCTACCATGTCAGCAAACCAGGAATACAGTTTTTTTAAAAGTGTTGAAAGAAGTTTTGATAAAGCCGCCAAATTTACCAAGTTTGATGCCGGCTTGCTCAACCAGATTAAAGCGTGTAACAGCGTTTACCAAATGCGCTTCCCTCTTAAACGGGATGACGGCACCCTTGAAGTAATAGAGGCTTACCGGGTGCAGCACAGCCAGCACAAAACACCCTGCAAAGGTGGTATTCGTTTCAGCGATGAGGTAAACCAGGATGAAGTAATGGCGCTGGCATCTTTGATGACGTACAAATGTGCTATTGTGAATGTACCCTTTGGTGGTGGTAAAGGTGGTATTAAAATTAACCCCCGGAATTATTCCACCTATGAGCTTGAAAAAATTACCCGTCGCTATACGGCGGAACTGGTAAAGAAAAATTTCATCGGGCCGGGCATAGATGTACCTGCACCCGATTATGGTACAGGGGAAAGAGAGATGGCATGGATTGTTGATACCTATGCTTCTCTGAAGCCGGGTGAAATAGATGCGGCAGGTTGTGTAACCGGGAAGCCTGTAACCCAGGGAGGTGTACGCGGGCGTAAAGAAGCTACCGGCCTCGGTGTTTTTTATGGCATCCGCGAAGTGTGTAACATGACGGACGTGATGAAGAAACTTGGTTTGGAAAATGGCGTGGAAGGAAAAAAAGTTGTGATCCAGGGCCTTGGAAATGTAGGTTATCATTCTGCCCAATTTTTCCGTGAAGCAGGTGCTAAGGTAATTGCCCTGGCAGAATATGAAGGTGCGATTATGAATGTCGATGGTTTGAATGAACTGGATGTTTGGTTGCACCGAAATAAAACGGGTTCAATTTTAAATTTCCCGGGTGCAATAAACCTGGCGAGCAATACGGATGCCCTGGAGCTGGAATGTGACATCCTTATACCGGCTGCATTGGAAAATGTTATCAATGCCGAAAATGCACCCCGCATTCGTGCAAAAATTATTGGCGAAGCGGCTAATGGCCCTTGTACCCCGGAAGCCGATGAAATCTTTATACAAAAAGGAATTCTTTGTGTACCTGATATGTACCTCAATGCCGGTGGTGTTACCGTTAGTTATTTTGAATGGCTGAAAAACCTAAGCCACGTTCGTTATGGCCGTTTGGAAAAAAGATTTACAGAGAACCTGAACACCCATATTCTTGGCCAGATAGAAGAAATGACAGGCAAGACAGTGAGTGATAAAGAAAGGAAATTTATTATGCACGGGCCGGAAGAAGTAGACCTGGTACATAGCGGCCTGGAAGAAACGATGATAACCGCCACACGGGAGATTATGGAAATATGGCTCACGAACCCTGCCATACCGGATATGCGTACAGCCGCTTATGTAAATGCCATTAATAAAGTGGCTACGAGTTATGCAGAACTGGGCATTTTCCCATAATACATTTTATAATTTTATTTCATAATGATGTGAGTTTTCTCACATCATTTTTTTATGCCCCTTTTTATACCATTGGCAAAGTTGTAAACTTTGCCAATGGAGAGCCATAATGGTTATTTTTATAATGAGAAAATAAAATATAAAAAAACTCTCCTTATTCTTCCATTACCGGGATTTCATTTACAGGTGCAAAATTTTGTTCATTTCTTTCGAAAGCCATACAATGACTTCCGTTGGTGATGATCATAAATTTTGCCTGGAGGCTACCGTTATAAAGCATTGGCAAAGTTTTAAACTTTGCCAATGCTTACTTTTAATGGTTATTTTTTATAATGAGAAAATAAAATATAAAAAAACTCTCCCTATTCTTCCATCAACGGGAGTTCATTTACAGGTGCAAAATTTTGTTCATTTCTTTCGAAAGCCATGCAATGGCTACCATTGGTAATAACCATAAATTTTGCCTGCAGGCTACCATTGTATCGCAGTGCCTGTTGCATAACGGCTTCGGTTAGCGGCACATTCATTTCTTTGCATTCCACTACCATAAACGGTTGCGTGTTACGGTCATAAACCACGATGTCAAAACGCTTCATCACAGGGCCAACCTGTAATTGTTTTTCTATAGCAATAAGGGAAGAAGGATAATTTTTTACCTGCACGAGGTATTGCAAAAAATGCTGCCGAACCCATTCTTCAGGCGTAAGCACCAGCCATTTTTTACGGAAAGGATCAAAGATGAAATCTTTATCTTCTTCCTGCTTTATAGGTGGCCGGTAGTCCGGGTAAAGAATTTTAATCATAGCCTTCAAACCAAAAGTTGTACATTTATCGCTAACACTTTTTTACTCCTGTGGCACAGCCGTACAGGCAGGCAAATAAACGAATATAATTACAATGAAAACAAAAGAAGATATAGTAGAAAACTGGTTGCCGCGTTATACAGGAGAAAAACTTTCCAACTTTGGTGAATATATTCTCCTGACCAATTTTTCTAATTATGTAAATATGTTTGCCCGTTGGAATGATGTAAAAGTAGTGGGGTTAGATAGGTCGATGCAATGCGCCACGGCAGATAATATTACCATTATCAATTTTGGAATGGGTAGCCCGGGCGCCGCCACGGTAATGGATTTGCTTACAGCCATTAAGCCCAAAGGCGTGCTCTTCCTGGGTAAATGTGGGGGCCTGAAAAAACGTAATAAAATCGGTGATTTAATATTACCCATTGCAGCCATTCGTGGCGAAGGTACCAGCAATGATTACCTGCCACCTGAGGTTCCGGCTTTGCCCGCATTTGCCTTGCAAAAAGCCATATCTACTACTATACGCGATTATGAGTGTGATTACTGGACGGGTGTTTGTTACACCACCAATCGCCGCGTTTGGGAGCATGACAGTGATTTTAAAGACTACCTGCGAAACATCAGGGCTTATGCCATTGACATGGAAACTGCCACCATTTTTACAGTAGGTTTTTACAATAAAATACCTACCGGAGCTTTGCTGCTGGTAAGTGATTCGCCTATGATACCGGAAGGCGTGAAAACAGAAGAGAGTGATAAATCCGTAACGGAAACCTACGTAGAACAACATTTGAAAATCGGTATTGATTCGCTGAAACAATTATTAAACAACGGGCAAACCGTACGGCACCTGAAATTTTAAAACATGCATCCCCTGCTGCAGGTAGAAAAGCTGGACATATCATTTACCCAGGATGAGGAAAAAACACGTGCCGTTAAAGAAATCAGTTTTCGTCTTGAGCAGGGAGAAATGATGGCACTTGTGGGAGAAAGTGGTTCTGGCAAATCGGTAACAGCACTTTCATTTTTGCAATTATTGCCGCAGCAGGCGGGCATCTCCGGAAATATATTTTTCAGCAGCGATGGAAAAGAACAGGTAAACCTGGCGAAAGCGGGCATTCCCGAAATGGAAAAAATCAGGGGAAATAAAATTGCCATGATCTTCCAGGAACCCATGACTTCCCTGAACCCGGTATTTACCTGCGGCAACCAGGTGATGGAAAGCCTTCGCCTGCATCAGCACCTGAGCAAAGCAGCGGCCCGGCAACGGACGATAGAATTATTTACCCAGGTGGAGTTACCAGACCCAACGGCAATGCTTACACGCTACCCGCATGAGCTGAGCGGCGGGCAGAAACAACGGGTAATGATTGCCATGGCAATTAGTTGCAACCCGGCATTACTTATAGCTGATGAACCCACTACGGCTCTCGATGTAAGTGTACAAAAACACATTCTGCAACTGGTAAAAAAACTACAGTTGAAATATAATATGGGCGTACTGCTCATTACCCATGACCTGGGCTTAGTGGCAGAAGTAGCAGATAGCATAGCCGTAATGTACAAAGGCGAGTTGGTAGAAACGGGGCCCGCCACGCAAATTTTGAGTAACCCGCAAAATCCATATACCCAAGCGTTACTGGCTTGCCGGCCGGCTGCCAACAGTAAAGGACACCGTTTGCCGCAGGTAGCAGACTTCCTTTCCGGTGATGAGCCACCTAGGAATGATTTACGTTTACCCCATACCGCTAAAATAA
>JBDSWG010000180.1:0-8352 GCA_039926825.1 Ferruginibacter sp. | reverse complement strand
TTCACAGTTTAAATATTCCTATTTTAATGAATCTGCTATTGTAGAAAATTTCACCGGCACTTATGCGGATAAAACAGCACCCATAGAGCGTAAAGAAATCTCCTGGAACCATAGCCTGGGCGAAGTTCTGGATAGCCTGGTCAAACAGGGTATCGAAATAACAGCATTCCAAGAATTTCCATTTTCTCCCTGGAATTGTTTTAAGGGTATGAAAGAAATCACACCCGGAAGGTTTACTATTGAAAAACTCAACATTAATATTCCTCTTGTGTATGCCTTGAAAGGGCAAATGAAATAAATTATTAACAGCCTTTCACTGGTAAAAATGATGTTCCTCCGGACACATCGTAAATGAGTTATCGCAAAAGAAATTTAATTGTAAATAGCTCCCGCAGCATGTTTTGATAATAGGTTATATTTAAACCACCTATTATTAAATTTTATATTTATTATATCTACGTTTATGCAAAGACCGTTAGTATACCCGCTGGCTGCAGAAGCCAGTGAAGAGTTACAGCAACTCATTCTCTTTTATAACGAAACCCTGGGCTTTTGTCCTAATAGTGTAAAAACCATGCACATCCGCCCGGAGATAGCCCGGGCATTTATTCAGCTGAATAAGGCCGTAATGGAAAAACACGGTGCTGTTACCAGTGCCCTCAAGCGTTTGATAGGCTACATCAGCAGTGAAGTGGCCGGGTGCCGTTATTGCCAGGCACATACTATTCGTGCCGCAGAGCGTTACCATGCCAGCCAGGATCAACTGGAAAATATCTGGGAATATAAAACACATGCAGCTTTCAACGATGCGGAGCGGGCTGCCTTGTCTTTTGCACATGCTGCCTCCGTTATTCCAAATGCCGTAGATGACGACATTGCAAATACTTTGAGAAAGCATTGGTCAGATGGAGACATCGTTGAAATATTAGGCGTGATTTCCCTGTTTGGTTTTTTAAACCGCTGGAACGATTCTATGGGAACAGAAATTGAAGATGGAGCCGCAGCCTCAGGGAATAATTTACTTTCACACAGGGGATGGAGTGAAGGAAAACATAATTACCCGGTTTAAAAATTATGAGGCCTGCACCTGTTATATCCCTTACATCTTTTGACAAAGCCCTGGAAATTATTGCTGTTGCTGGTATAGCTTTCAGCTGGATATTTTTATTAATGGTTATGCCTTCATTACCTGAAAAAATACCAACGCATTTTGATTTACAAGGAAAGCCGGATGGGTTCCAGGTAAAATATAATGAATTGTTTTTACCGCTTTTTTCTACCATTATATGGGTGGCCCTGACCATACTTAACCGCTTTCCCCAGATTTTTAATTATCCTGTACAAGTGACGAAAGAAAATGCGGCCAGCCTTTACCGCAAGGGTACATTTTTTATCAGGCTAATAAAATGCCTTGTTGCCCTGGTCTTCGCCATTATTATCTATGCTACCTATTGGTACTCCAAACATAGCAACAGCCCGATTTCCCAGGGATTGCTTCCGGTACTCTTAGTCGTTATTAATATTCCAATATTATTAATGGTAATTCCAGCCTTTCGAAATAAAAAGGTTTAAACGGGTTACAATATTTTACGGATAACATATAGAACGAGGCTGGCAACAATACTGACAAGAAGCATGGTTGTAATGGGAATAAAAACCCTGCTGTTTTCATTTACAATATTAATATCTCCGGGTAATCTCCCGAACCACCGGAATATACCCGGGAAAAAATATAGCAGGGTCCCTGCAATCATTATAACTGCTCCCGCAATGATAATATATTTTGCCATTCTGCTGTTTATTTCATTTAGATATTGAAGATATAATTTAAAATTACTCCTGAATGCATACTCCTAAAGTAGTAGGGGAAAATATATTGGTTATTTTTATTTTTAGATCCTTGGATTTGACTCTGCGATTTACATGGGCAGACAAATTTCTATGTCAGTTAAAAATCTTTTAAAAGAATCCATTTAACTTTTGTTGAGTAGAACTATATCTAATTTTAATTCGTAATTACTTCTGCCCTGTTTCTTAACGCAAATGTGGAACGAAGTGATCGGGACAGCATAAAATTACAGTTTGATAAATAGCGATTACAATTAATAATTTATATCCCGGTTTATGCCGGTAGTAAAAATTTGCGGATGCTTTTGTTGCAAAAACAAATTAAGCCGTAATGCAGATCTTAAAATGGCAGGTGGGGGCCTGCCATTTTTATAAAGCTTTTTAAGGGGGTCTTTAATATAAAAGTCCCGCCGTTTGGCGGGACTTTTTCTATATTCCGATAGTGCGTTCTTAAAATCTTAATGTGTCTACTACAGTTGTTTGACCCAAAGTAATATTCACAATCTTTTGTTGAGTGGCTTTCGTTGTATCAGCGGGTACAAATGAGAAAGTATAATTTCCTGCTGCAATATCTCTAATCATCCAGTTGCCAGTACTATTAGTAAACGTTCCGGCAGCCGTATCCATTCCCTGTATGGCATAAACTGCCGTATTCAAATTAGCGGGTGTAACCACACCTTTAGCACTTCCACCGGAAGGGAGGAAAGTGAGGACACGGATAACAGGCTTCAAATTATAATTGCCACTATTACCGGCTTTTACAACAGAACGTGCGGCATCAAAGTCCAGAACCAGCCTATAAAGCATACCGCCGGTGACGGTTTGATTTACTTTTACTTTCAATCCTGATTGCTGTGCACTCGGGGTGCGTAAAGGAATTCTTTCACCGGAATTAGTAATGATGTAGTTGTTGTCACCCAGTATTAACCTAATCTGTCCAATATTCCCTGCAGGGATGTCGGCATCTGCAAGCAAGGTATCACGACCGTTCGTAAGGTCTAACAAGTTATAAACGCCGGGGTGAACGCCACTCAAGGCTACCATGCTGGTATCATTATAACTGATTTGAACATCCCTGATATCTACCCAAACTTCCCTGACATCAGGATTTGGGCTATCTGTTAATCGAAGCTGCAGAGAAGCTTTAGAGTCATTATTATCTACTCCTTTTTGGCAGGAGATAAAAAATAGTGACGAACACATTCCTAGAGCAAGGAATGATTTTTTAATTGAGGAGGTAAGCATAAAAAATAATTTAGGTGTTTTTAAATTTTGTTGGACATATTCAAAAACTGAACCGTAATTATATATTCATGGGATTAAGCCGTTATAAAAACTATAATCTGGTGATTATCAAATATTTTTCACTCCTTTCTTAAGTCCGGAGAGCGCTTCATGGAGGATTATATTTATTTCCTTTGCCTGGCTCAACACCATCAGATGAGAGCCTCCGGTAATATTATAAAGAGCATTGACTTTCCGGTAAGGGAGCAGTTCATCTTTGGTTCCGTGAATGTGCAGGAGGTTAGGCGGTATCCAGGTATTTTCCCAGGTCACAATTGCATGTACTGCATCACGTATAATTTTTGGATCGCTGTCCTTGATGATTTGCCTGAGAATGGCTTTTACTTCCTTGGTTTCCCGTGCAAATAATCTCTTGGCCAATGAAGCAGATTTTAGCCATCCACCGGGAATTACCCTGTATATTTTTGTTAGGGCCGCAAGTTTATAAATGTTGGGAAGAGATGTGCTCACAGGCACGCTTGATATAAGGATGGTTAGCAGGGGTTTATAAATCTTTGCAATTTCTGTTGCCAGCATGCCGCCCATAGATAAGCCCAATAAAACAAAAGGATTTGTAGTATCAATTTTTTCAGCCAGTCTCCAGGCATAAGATTGCATAGATTCTCCCTTGTGAAAACTCTGCCAGTCCAGGTAAACGGTTTCAAATCCTTCCGGTAAATTAATAAACTGAAAAGCCCGCCTGTCTGCTGCCAGACCACTAATGAAATAAACTTTTATTATTTTTTCTGCATTCATGGCAGGCTGTAGATTTTTTGTTTAATAAGCTATCAAAATGCCTTATTTATTAAAATGAATAACACATGTGTTCCAATACCTTAAATCCCTTCCTGTTTAACCTTTTGATACTTATTTACGTATATTTAAATAGGTAAACATTAAATGAAATTATTCTGCTTTTTCATATTAATCATAACATCCTTGCATTCGAATGCACAGTCTTTCCGTTTTTCCTGGGTAAAGCAGGTAAAAGGCGCGGGCATAGATGGGGGGAAAGACGTTGCTATAGATGCACAAGGTAATGTATATACAACCGGATTTTTCTCCGGCACTGCAGATTTCGACCCCGGTCCCAATGTCTTTAACCTTATGGCGCCCCCGGAAAATGAAGAAGACATATTCATTTTAAAATTAGACTCCGCAGGCAATTTTATCTGGGCCCGGCAAATCAGTGGAAGTTTTCTTGATAACGCTTATTCAATTGCAACAGATATCACCGGTGATATTTACCTGACTGGCATTTTTTTTAGTCGCTGTGATTTTGATCCAGGCCCGGCTACACATTTCCTTTCATCTTCCGGTAATGAGGATGCATTTGTTTTAAAACTCACCAGCCAGGGAAATTTTTCATGGGTGAAAACTTATGGTGCTGCTTCTTTTGACAGGGGTAATGCGCTCACCGCAGACAATAACGGCAATGTTTTTATAACAGGATATTTTAAGCAAACAGTAGATTTTAATCCGGGGATTGGGAATGCTATTCTCACCTCCACCGGGGAAGAAGATGTGTTCGTATTAAAACTTTCTTCTTACGGTAATTTTATATTTGTAAAACAATTTTCCGGTTTACAGATTCAGGGAGGATACAGTATTAAAGTAGGTGCTTCCGGAAATATTTATGTTGCCGGTATTTTTCTTGGCCAGGGTGATTTTAATCCTTCCGTTAATAATTATTTATTACAATCCACTGGCCTCTCGGATGTATTTGTTTGTAAACTTAGTGCCGATGGAGATTTTATCTGGGCCCGCAAGATGGGGGGAGATAAATATATGTTCTGCCAGTCTCTGGAATTAGACAACCAGGAAAATGTTATTCTCACAGGTTATTTTGATGGAGAAATAGATGTAGATCCGGGTCCGCTGGAAAACAAATTTGTATCGGCAGGAAATGAAGATATATTTATCTGCAAGCTTGATGCAAATGGTATTTTAGTGTGGGCAAAACAATTAGGTGGTGCAGGTTATGAATCCGGTATGTCAGTAGCAACAGATGCTGCAATGAATATTTACGTTACGGGTTATTACCAGCAAGCGCTTGACCTGGACCCCGGCCCTGCAAACCATATTATTACAAGTGCCGGCATCTCAGATATTTTTATAATGCGCTTAACGCCCGATGGAAGTTTTGTAACGGGTACTTCCATAGGTGGTCCGTTGAGCGAAAGGCCAAATAGTATAAAGCTGGATGCTTCGGGGAATATTTATACAACTGGATATTTTTCCAGTTCTGTAGATTTTGGTTTAGGCCAGGTTTCAGCAAATCTTACATCCGCAGGAGAAACGGATATTTTTATTCATAAAATTAAACAGTGCGAAAATAATTCAACATTCAACCTGGCCGCAACTACCTGTAAAGGATACACGCTGAATGATAAATATTACGATAGCAGTGGCATATACACGCAAGTATTAAATAATGCCCGTGGTTGCGATAGTATTATTACATTAAACCTTGTCATCACCAGGTTACAATCCTTATCAACTAAAACAATTTGCGAAGGCGAAAGATTTTACATAGGGGGACAATACCCGCTAATTTCCGGGCGCTATGCAGATACCCTCACTTCGGTAAATAATTGTGATTCTATAGCTTTCGTTGACCTTACTGTACTACCGTCACCTAAGCCTGACCTGGGTCCGGATCGAAATCTTTGCTCGGGAGACTCTCTTATCTTGCAGCCCGGAAATTTTGCCAGTTATACCTGGAATACAGGTAATACGGGTGCAACTATCCAGGTAAATCAAAAAGGAATTTATTGGGTGCGGGTAACCAACCCTAACGGATGTGTCGCCACGGATAGTTTTATCATTAAAAAACTTATTGTTCGCCCGGCAAATTTTTTGCCTCCATCATTCAGCCTCTGCAGCGGTGATGCGAAATCCATTTTAGTGCAAGGATATTCAACTTACTTATGGAGTACCGGCGAAACCGGGAATACCGTTACAATTCGCCAGCCCGGCATTTATTCACTCTTTGTAACAGATGAAGATAATTGTTTTGGTAAAGATAGTATCACAGTCATTGAAAATGCAACTTGCCTGCCCCTCGCTTTTCCTTCTTCTTTTACACCCAATGGAGATGGAAAAAATGATGTCTTTCGTCCTGTCATCCAGCAAGAAGTGAGCAGCTACTCATTTTTAATATTTAATCGGTTTGGGCAGAAAATATTTGAATCCCACAAAATTAATGAAGGCTGGGATGGGCGCAGGAATGGCCAGCCAGCAGATCAGGGAACATATGTGTATTATCTTTCTTTCAGGAACGGGCAAAATGAATTGTGGAACAAATCAGGTAGTTTTTTGTTATTGCGGTAATAAATCCAGGCATAAAAGCGTTTCAATGCTGTTAAAACCACTGATGCCGAAAAAGGTATGACAACTGAAATCCTATCTTTACGCTAACTAAATTATACATGTTCAGAAGAAATTTTTTTGTTAGATATTTTTCCCTGCTTTTTATTTTGAGTGGCTTCTTTTTATCATCCAACGCGGGAGATACAGTAAGTATATCTACCCGGCAGGAAGCAATAAATTATATACACAATATTAAAACTATAGCTCCCAGCAGTTTCTGGCCACATCTTAAACCAGAAAAATTTCTTCGAAATGTTTTGGAAGACATTAATAATCCAAATGCACTGTACCAGGGGAATAACACTAATTTTTGCGGTTATGCAGCGCTCACCTATATGCCCCTGCATTATGACCCCTTGGGCCATGCTAAGAAATTAATTGCCCTTTACCAATATGGTGAAGTGCTATATGGTAAAGCTCATTTAAAGCCTTCTGCTGCTGTTAGAAATGCTGCGGGAAACCTGGTATACAAAGGAGCGCTGGATGTAAGGGGCGCAGAACAAATGTGGCTGCTCACCCTGGCAGATCATTTCAAAAGTTATTTGAATTTCTTCAACAGGAAATATAAAGCCGGAGATGAGAATTCTTTCTGGGCCGGAGTGAGTTACGGTAAATTTAACCGCATGATAAGGACGCTGCTCGGCTATGAATTGCATGCCCGCGGGTCTGATCTTCGGCACCCGAGATTAGGAGATATATATACCTACTTACAAGAGCAATTGACTTTGGGAGGTACAACCATTGTATTTCAAAATAATGCTTACCTGAGGAAGAAAGCAAAAGGAAAATTTAAGCCTGGCTATCCGACGCATTTTATAGTGCTTCAAAGCATTCGAAAAATAAATGATAGCCTCATCACGATGACCTATTGGGATTATGGTTTTGAAACCTTAAGACAGGTAAGCCCGGCAGTCCTCAAAAAAATTATTTTCGGTGTCACACATGTTCATACAAACCTTCCCGGAAATGAAAAAGTTATTTTATAGCCTGGCATTGTTGTCCCTGATGAGTTCCTGCGCCACCACGAACATGACTAACTATTATAACCAGAACCAGGCACAGCTGGATGTTATTCATAAGTCATTTAAGGAATTATATAAAAGCAGGGAATTTTCCATTGAGTTTAATGATAAAAATTTTGAACATATTTTCCTGGAAATGTTTACAGATACACTACGTTATATTTATGAGTTCGGAATAAATGAACCCAGGTTAAAAGATACCCTCGCAAAATTTAACCTGGCACCAGCGAAAACAATAGATTTAATTACCCGTATGAAGGCTATAGAATGCAAAGGCGTTTCTAATATGACGTATTATGGTGATGGTAAGGAGAGTAATCTTGTATTTATGGCCATTAAAAAGAAAGATATTCGCTGGCCTTTTACGCCTCAGAAATATTATGTTCTCACTTATTATGACCAGCCACAGTACTATGATAAAGATGGCAGGCTAGTAGATAACCGCAGCATGAAAAGGTTAAAGAAACTCAATGGTGATATTTTCAAAAGAGTAAATTCCCGTGTTGCGTATACTATTTCTGAGCATGCCCGCTAATGATCTATAACTATCCCGGCTTAACTTTGCGGCAAACTAACATATGCTTCGATGTCTTAAGTGCAAGAATAATTTGCTATTGCTGTTGGGAGCTGTTTTAATTCAGGCATGTTCAAGCCATCACGCGCCTCAATTAACTTTAATTTCATCTTCTAAAATTAGTTATCCGTCAGGCTCCGGCGTTGCTTACCGTGATGGTAAAATTTACATAATTGGCGATGATAGTCCCTGGTTATATATCCTGGATACGGCTTTACGGGTAACCGATAGCGTTAGGTTGACCCCCGATAC
>JBDSWG010000179.1:0-24819 GCA_039926825.1 Ferruginibacter sp. | reverse complement strand
GGTAAGTAATGATGAATTATACTTCGATTATAAATTAAAACCCGGCGTCTGTCAAAGTCTCAATGCTTCTATTTTAATGAGGAAGATAGGGATTGAGGTTAGTGATTAGTTGATTAGTTGATTAGTTTTCAAAGCGTTCCCTTTTTCCTTCAGGTCAAAAATGGAATTTTAGTGTAATGGCTTTGACCTGTGAGGGAGATTAGTTGATTAGAGATTAGTTGAATAGAGATTGGATGCCAATAACTATCAGTATAGAAATTGTCATTTTATTTTTTGAATCTTTATTTCAACTATCGGAGAATAACACACTATAGATTTCGGAAATACTATAAATTCCCTGTTGTTGCATTGTCTCAAGTCTATAATCTAATATCTATTATCTTCTATTCTGACCATTGAACTGCAGAACCAATCTCTAATCAACTATTATCTAACTAACCACTCTTCCCCTTAAGCATGGGCACGAAAGAAAAGTTGTCAAAGGATTCTTCTTCAAAATTTTCTTCTCCCGTTTTCGTAATGCGCAGCATGCGCTGGTGTGGACCATCATCTACCGGGATAATCATTTTACCGCCAGGTTTTAATTGGGCAAGCAATTTAGGTGGTATATGAGGAGCTGCAGCGGTTATTATGATCTTATCAAATGGTCCATACGTAGGCAGTCCTTCAAAACCATCGCCATAAAAAAATTTTATGTTATGGTATTTGGTGCGGAAAATAAATTGCTTTGTCTTTTCGTAGAGTTTACGCTGGCGCTCAATGGTAAATACTTTAGCACCCATTTCTGCTAATACCGTTGCCTGGTAGATGCTGCCCGTACCGATTTCCAGGACCTTCTCCCCGGTTTTTATTTCCAACAACTGTGTTTGGTAAGCTACGGTGTAAGGCTGGGAAATCGTCTGGCCTTCAGCGATAGGAAAAGCCCGATCTTCATACGCAATATTATCAAGTGCAGTATCCAGGAAATAATGCCGGGGAATATTACTCATGGCTTCCAGCACCTGTTCATCTGTGATACCTTTATCCCTAAGAATATCCATCAGTTGTTTCCTCATGCCCTTGTGGCGGTATGTATCTTCAAACTTCCTCATAAGCAATAAAATCTTTTGGTAACCGCAAGATAAAAAAAAGCCGGGAGCATTCTCCCGGCAAATATCAGCAAAACTTTCTCCAGTTAATATTGATTCATTTGATTAACTATTTCAGCCCCATATCTTTTTCAATTTTTGAAATTTTTGTTGCTAATTCTGCATTTTTAGATTCAAAATTTTCTGAGCTGTCTAAAACTGTATGCACGCTGAAATAATATTTTATTTTTGGCTCTGTGCCACTGGGGCGTACAGAAATTTTAGAACCATCTTCCAGGAGAAATTGTAACACATTACTTTTTGGTAAGTTCAGTTTTGTTGTTTCGTCACTGGCAATATTTTTAGAAGTGGACGCCTGGTAATCCAGTACATCCGTAACGAGGCAGCCCGCAATTTTATGAGGCGGGTTCAGGCGGTCTTCCTGCATCATTTTTGCAATCTCGGAAGCCCCGTTCATTCCCTTTTTTGTAATGCTGATGAGGTTTTCCTGGTATAACCCATATTCAACATAAAGGTCTACCAGTTTATCAAACAACGTCCGGCCTTTATTTTTTTCATAGGCCGCCATTTCGCAGAGAATAGCCACGGCGCTAACGGCATCTTTATCACGGACTTTATCGCCTATCATTAAACCAAAACTTTCTTCCCCACCAATCACATAATTTTCCTTACTCTCTTTTTCCCTGATGAGGCTGCTTATCCATTTGAAACCGGTTAATACATTGTAACAGGCCACATTATTTCTACGGGCAATTTCATCAATCATATCCGTTGTTACAACGGTTTTTATTACCATGTCATTCGGGCGGGCAATTCCCTTTGCCTTGCGGGCTTCAATCATATAGTTGAAGGCCAGTAAAGCTGTTTGGTTGCCATTCATTAACACCCATTCACCCTGGCGGTTTTTAAGGCCGATACCCACCCGGTCCGCATCGGGATCTGTACCTAAAAGAATATCAGCATCCAGTTCTTTTGCTTTAGCCAGGCCCATGCTCATGGTCTCTTTTTCTTCCGGATTCGGGTAAGCCACAGTTGGAAAATCACCGTCCGGCTCTGCCTGTTCTGCCACAATATGCACATTGGTGAAACCATATTTCTTTAATATTTCCGGAACCAGTTTTATTCCCGTACCATGTATGGGCGTGTAAACAATTTTAAGATCATGCTGTGCCTGGCAAACATCAGGATAAACACTCAGGCCTTTGACCATCTCCAGGTATGCTTCATCTACATCTTTCCCGATGATTGAAATATTTTCTTCACCACCTTTCCATTTTATATCATCTACTTCTTCAATTTTAGCTACTTCATCCATCACGTTTTGATCGTGTGGCGGCGTAAGTTGTGCGCCGTCATTCCAATAGGCTTTATAGCCATTATACTCCTTCGGATTATGGCTGGCCGTACACACTATGCCTCCCTGGCAGCCCAGGTGCCGGATGGCAAAACTTAATTCCGGTGTGGGGCGCAGGCTATCGAATAAAAAAACTTTTATGCCATTGGCACCAAAAACATTGGATGCAATTTCCGCAAACTCACGGCTATGGTGACGTGAATCGTGGGCAACGGCTACGCGTACCTTTTCGCCAAAACTTTGAAGCAGGTAATTGGCATAACCCTGTGTGGCTTTTCCTACGGTGTATTTATTCATCCTGTTTGTACCGGTACCCATTAAACCACGCAAGCCTCCCGTACCAAATTCCAAATCCTGGTAAAAAGCATCTTCCAGGGCATCCGGATCCTCCTCTTCCATCTTGCGGATATTTTCTTTCGAGGCTTCATCATAATTTCCATTAAGCCATTTATCTACTCTTTCTTTTATTGCTGCATCCATGATTTATTGTTTAAATAACATCTTCAAAAATATATTATTCGTACCTCATAAAGCCTGTTTAACTGTATTTTTGTTTTTTATGTACCAAACTAACCTTCCGTATTTTATTTCTGCAGAAAATTGTACTGCTTTTCGCCAAAGGTTAATTGCTTTTTTTATTTTCCTGCCTTTTTTGCTTTGCTTTTATTTTGTGACAACAGCCCAGGATAGCCTGCCAGCAACAAGAAGTAATATTTATCAACCTTCAGAATATAAGAACACGTTTTATCCCTATAATAAGAAAAGAGTAAAGCAAGTGGCAGCAACCAATATTGTCCTCTATAGCGTTGGTATGGTGGCACTTTACAATACCTGGTATAAAGATTACCCGCAAAGCCGGTTTCACTTTTTTAATGATGTGGGGGAATGGAAAGGAATGGATAAAATTGGCCATATGTATAGTGCCTATGCGGAAAGTAAAGCCAGCATGGAATTATGGCGCTGGACGGGCATTGAAAGAAAAAAAAGAATCTGGATAGGTGGTATGAGCGGAGCAGCCTATCAAACTACCATAGAAATACTGGATGGTTTTAGCAGTGAATGGGGATTTAGCTGGGGAGATTTTGCGGCAAACTTTGCAGGCTCAGGCATGTTAGTGGCGCAGGAACTTGCCTGGGACGAGCAACGCATACAATTTAAATGGTCATTTCACCGGAAGTCATATGCAGATGCAGAATTAAACAGCAGGGCAGATGTAATTTTTGGCAAAGGAAATGCCGAGCGCTTTTTAAAAGACTACAATGGACAGACATATTGGTTAAGTGCAAACCTGAAATCGTTTCTTCCTTCAAGCAACCTACCGCCTTGGCTCCAGGTCGCAGTAGGAACAGGTGTAGAAGGACTTTTTGGAGCAAGGGAAAATAAGAATATTGTGGAGCGTGGGCAGCCGGCATTTTACCGGCCTGATGTGAAACGATACAGGCAATGGTACCTGGCGCCCGATATCGATCTCACGAAAATACGGACAAGTAAAAAGGCCGTAAAAATCGGCCTTGATATTTTGAATATTTTTAAATTCCCGCTTCCCTCGCTGGAATACAGCAATGGTAATATTGGTTGGAACTGGTTTCATTTCTAAAACCTACTCATCGGTAAGTGTATTCCAGACTGTATTAATGTCACTACTATTATTACCGTCTTTTTTTTCAGAATTTTCTTCATCTTCCAATACTTCTTTCTTTACTTCATCGTAATCACCTGTTTTAACGTTACGAATATCATCTTCGCTTATCTGGTCATTTATGTCGTTCAGGTGCCGATGAATTTTATCTTTAGTTTTTTCATCTGCCAGGAAAGCCATTAAAGGATTTGTGTGAATTCCCAAAGTTGATTGTAACATAGTTTGATAAATTTTCAATACTTATTAAAAATTTCATGCCATAAATCTTTCTTATGGCCCAACTGTTAAATTCCAGGATGAATATATAGGTTCTTGTCTGTTTTTTAAGGACTTATTGGGACAATCTTTTGAACAAATATGAATTTAAAGTAGGTAAAATGTTGAAAAACCCGGGTTATTTCTGATTAATCCTGGGGTGAACCAGTTTCATTTCCTGGATGAGGTGCGATGCACCGGCAAATTTGTCTACAATAAAAAGAACATAACGTATATCTACCATGATATTCCGGCATATAGAGGGGTCATAATTAATATCGCTCATAGTACCTTCCCATACACGGTCAAAATTTAACCCTATAAGATTCCCATAAGCATCCAGCACAGGGCTGCCGGAATTACCGCCGGTAGTGTGATTGGTGGCAATAAAACAGACATTCATCTTACCATTGCTTCCGTACTGCCCGTAATCTTTCGCCTTGTAAAGTTGTTGCAATTTTTCAGGCACGTCAAATTCATAATCTCCCGGAACATATTTTTGCATGACGCCATCCAGGTCAGTGCTGTAGCCGTAACTAACCGCATCGCGGGCTTTATACCCTTTCACTTTGCCATAAGTGAGGCGCAGGGTGCTGTTGGCATCAGGATAGAATTTCTTTTCTTTCATCACTTCCATTTGCGCCTTCATATACATACGTTGCAGGTTGTTAATTTTCGCCTGGTTATCATTGTAAGAAGGTAGCACTGAAGACTGGTACTGTTTCATCATATTATTTAGAAAAACCACCGTTGCATTATTTCTTATTGTTTCTACAGTATTGGCTGCAGGCTGGCTAAGTAGCGAATTAATATTATCCGTTGTGGTGTAAGGAAATGAATTGTAAATACCTGCTGACAGGGATTTATAATTGCCGCCCATCTTTTGCAGGTTTTCATTAACCGCCGGAGAAACGTATGTCGTTGTTGTTTGATCCTGTATAAACTTTTCCATCAATACTTCAAAGATCCGCTGGTCTACTGTTACATTATACTCTCCTATTAATTCTTCCAGGTTATTTTTAACCGCAGGCAGTCTTTTTATATAACCCGCTTCGCCATCCTTATCATAGGCCGCAACGAGGGAGTTTAACTGGTTGGCTATGGTGAACAATTCTATCTTGCTGGTAATCTCGCTATAATAATCGCGGGCCAGGCCATAAGGCTGGTATGTTTTATACATGGCTTCAAGATCAGGTAAGACATTTCCATAAGCCTGCTTCCATACCGAATTTGCGTTTACGCGTTGCTGAAAGGTTGCTTCATAAGTACGCTTTTTTGCCAGGGCATCCGTGCGGTACAATCCTAAAATTTCTCCCTGCCATTTTTTATAGGCATTCTGTATACCAGCATACTTGGAGGCATATTGAATTTTGATGACTTCATCTTTACGCATAAAACCATCTATCACGTTTAGTGCCTTATCGCGGATGGCAATTTTGGCCGGATCATTCACTTCCATAATTTGCTGAACCGCTACTGCAGGAAGGTATTCCATGGTCCGGCCGGGGAAGCCGAATACCATGGTAAAATCATTTTCCTTTACACCATCCAGGGAAATATTAAATGATTTTTTCGGCTTGAAAGGAATGTTGCCAGCGGCGTAGTCACTGGGTTCATTATTAGCATCGGCATAAATGCGGAACATGGAAAAATCACCGGTATGGCGGGGCCACATCCAGTTGTCAGTGTCTTTTCCAAAATTTCCAATGGCGCTGGGTGGCGCACCTACAAGGCGGATATCGCGGTAGGTTTTAGTAACAAATAAATAATACTGGTTTCCTTCAAAAAAGCCCCTGATAAAGCTGTCTTCGTTTTTACCTTTCTGTACTCTATCTTTTATAGCAGCAAGATTTTTATCTATTTGAGAAAGCCTGTCTGCTTCTGCCATGCCGCTAGTAACGTCGGCCATAGCCTGGTTGGTTACGTCGTCTATGCGCACGATGAAGGTTACAAACAACCCTTTATTGGTTAACTCTTCGGCTTTATTTTTTGACCAGAAACCATCTCTTATATAATTATTCTGAATGGAGCTGTGGTTTTGTATGGCATCAAAACCGCAGTGGTGATTGGTGAGTACCAGCCCCTGGGAACTGATAACATCCCCGGTACAAAAACCACCAAAGCTTACAACGGCATCTTTCAAACTTCCTTTATTGATGCTGTAAATATCTGCTGCACTTATTTTCATGCCCAGGCTTTTCATCTGGCCTTCATTTAATTTTCCCAGTAACTGTGGCAACCACATACCTTCATCCGCATGGGCAGCCTGCACAAAAAATATACATCCGGTTATAATTATTATTATCCTGTTTTTCATATGTTGAACATTTATAGTTTTTAAATTATTATTGGTTCGCGGCAAAATCAGCCCCTTTTATAATCCCCTCTTCTACTTCTACCACAATGTTCTGGTCGGGAGTCGTAGAAACAGAAATGCCGCAGTAATTAATGGCGACGGGAAAATGTTTATGCGTTCTTTCTACCAGCACCAGGGTCTCTACCTGGGCGGGATAAAATTCCAGGAGCGGCTTCAACGCATACATCATGGTTCGGCCGCTGTTGGCTACATCATCTACTAGCACGATTCTTTTCCCGGTAAAATTTCTTTCTTCACTCAGGCTGATGCCATCCGGCATTTTTTTATTCAGGCTCAGTGCTATTACATCTATTTTTCCAGGAAAGTGGGGCACCAGGTACCGGGCAATATGCCGGGCAATATGAATTCCGTTTTCTTTTATGCCAATGAGAAGCAAGGCTTCCTGTCCGTAATTTTTTTCAGCTACCTGGAGTGCCATGCGCTGAAGTTTATTTTCTGCCGCCTGCTGCGTTACAATCATACCTCAATATTAAGACATTTCAACTTCTCCTGTCTTCAAGGCCTGTCGTAAAATTATCCATTCTACTTTTCTAAAAAACAAATAGTTTAACTTAGCCATTTAATTTCCGCATGACATATTTAGCCCAGATTGTTTTCTTCATTTTCCTGGCTTTGGCTTCAGGATTATTTTATATTAATATAAACCGCATACGTAAAAATATTTTGCTGGGAAAAGATGAAGACTTCTCTGATAATAAACCTCTGCGGTGGAAAAATATGTTGCTGCTTGCCCTCGGGCAAAAAAAAATGTTTCGTAACCCCCTGGTAGCCGTTATGCACCTGGTTATTTATGCGGGCTTTATTATTATTAATATTGAAGTGCTGGAGATTCTGCTGGATGGATTATTTGGTACCCATCGCCTTTTCCTGGGGCCGCTCGGCAGCCTGTACCCCTATGTCATCAATTTTTTTGAATTGCTGGCGCTCGGCGTACTAAGTGTCTGCGTCGTATTTCTTATCCGGCGGAACATTATGAAAATCCGGCGTTTTATAAGCCACGATTTAGATGGCTGGCCACACAGTGATGCGAATTATATTCTCATCACCGAGATAATACTCATGACCCTTTTCCTCACCATGAATGCCGCAGACAGAGCCTTGCAATTTCAGGGCGCCGGAGGCTATCATGAAACAGGAAATTTTATTTTGAGTGGTTACCTGGCACCGCTGTTTTCAGGGTTATCAACGGGCACTTTATTGTATATTGAAAGAGGCGCCTGGTGGCTACACATTGCGGGTATTTTAGCATTTCTCAATTACCTGCCTTACAGTAAACACCTGCATATTTTACTGGCATTCCCCAATGCATATTATACGCGGCTTTTACCTAAAGGTGAAATGGATAATATGCCGGCCATTCAGAATGAAGTGTTGTACATGATGCAGCCTGAAATGGCACCTACAGAAACTGCGGCACCGGGTACGTTTGGGGCCAAAGACATTACTGAACTGAGTTGGAAAAACCTGTTGGATGCTTACACCTGCACAGAGTGCGGGCGCTGTAGTGCAGCCTGCCCCGCTACCCTTACCGGTAAACTGCTGAGCCCCCGGAAAATTATGATGGACACACGGGATCGGGCACACGAATATGGTCAGTTAAAAAGAACCCAGAAAGATTTTAACGGTGATGGCAAAACGCTTTTACATGATTATATTACGGCTGAAGAATTACGGGCCTGTACTACCTGCAACGCCTGCGTGCAGGAATGCCCTGTAAGCATCAGCCCGCTGGACATCATTCTGGAACTGCGCCGTAGCCTGGTGATGGAAGAGAGCAATGCGCCCCAGGAATGGAATGCTATGTTCAGCAATATTGAAAATAATTTTGCGCCCTGGAAGCTGAGCCCGGATGACCGGGATGCGTGGATTCAGAAGGCTTAAGGTAACACCTCTTCAGGTGCCGGCTCCGGCGGGGGCGGAATATCTTCATCTTTTATTTGCGATATCCGCTCCACTGCATCTTTGTGCCGCGCCATCTTCCATAATTGAATGCATGCCGTGATGGCAAAAATAGACCCGATAACCCAGTTAAGGTAGTCCTCACTATTGGCAATTCTTTCCACCATCCACTTACCACCGAAGATAAACACAGCATTGCCCATTAGTGTTCCGAGCCCGATGCCGATGATGTAAACATTATAATTAGAGTAAAAGGGTTGCAATATTTTCTTTGTAAACAAGACGGTACTCCAGCCAAACCAGAAAGGAATCTGTACAGGATTAATAGCACACATAAAAGCGCCCAGGAAAAACCGGTGCATATTATTTTGCAGGATAACATTTTTTGCGCCGCTGCCATGGTGTATTGCAGCAATGAAACTACCCGCTGCCAGCGCAACTATTATGGCCAGCGTAACCCACTCCATTACCTTCATAAGTTTTTCCTGTTTGCGTACCCAATCTATTCCTACGAGGGAAATGCGCACGTATATCATTTCAACAATGAGAGAACCAAAGGAAAAATAAATGGCATCTTTAACCGACTCCTGGATGCCAATCTGCATGGCTGCAATATTGAGCGTGCCCAGCGGCAGGGAGCCGAGGAAACTTATCATTAGCCCCCACAAAAAAATGCGCAACAATTTTGGCATAAATCAAAGATAAGATGCCGGGAGATAATAATTTATTTTGCCATAACAGAAAGGCTTAGGCGCACCTTGTCGCTCATGGTGGCACTGTTGCCACCAACGCCATAATCGCGGCGATCTATATCAAAATTTCCGGTGAATAAAATGCCTTCAGGTTTTAAGATATAAGTAAAAGGAAAACTGATGGTTTTGGTTACATCTTTCATAGTAAGTTCCCCGATAAATATGTATTCCCCGGCTTTTTGTGAAGCCCCTATCCGTGTGCTTTGCAAACGAATGACCGGAAATTTTTCTGCATCAAAGAAGTCATCTTTTTTCAGGTGGCCATCACGGCGGTCATTGCCAGTATTAATTGAATTAACCGCGGCTGTAATGTTGAACACAGATGCTGCAAGGTTCTTAGGTTCGAACGTAATTTTGCCATCCAGCCCGGTTATGCTGCCATCTGTATCTATGCCAAAATTGGCGATAGTAAATGACACCTTACTGTTCCCATTCACAGGCGCCATAGTTTTTTGCGACAAGGCCGAAACTGAAATCACAACACCCATTATTAAACCAAAAACCTTTTTCATTGTTACATATTTAAGCAGCAAAGTAAAGTCAATTATGATTGCTTGTTTTAATGTTGTAACCGCTTTAACAAACATTCCATAATTTACAGGAATACAATATGCAAAAGTCTACGCTTCAGCTGTTACGGTTTCATTTTTCCTTTTTTCTTATGCCCGTATACTGGTTTGCCCTCAGCCAGGTAGAAAATATAAATACAGGAAGGGCAATGCTCATTTTCATCATTTTTCATTTCCTCCTATACCCTGCCAGCAATGCTTACAATAGTTATATGGACAGGGATACGGGCAGCATCGGGGGCATTAAAAATCCTTTACCACCCACGCGGGAATTATTTATTGTAAGCCTGGTGCTCGATGCGTTTTCCATAGCATTAAGTTTAACTATCAGCATTTATTTTACCATAGGCATAGTCGCCTATATTTTGGCTTCCAGGGCATATAGCTACCGGGGTATAAGGTTGAAACAATTTCCCTTTCTTGGGTATTTTACTGTGATATTATTCCAGGGGGCTGTTTGTTATTATCTCGTGAAGCATGGAAGCAGCGAATCTAAATCTTTGTATATAGAATCTTCAGCACTGGTATCGGCCTCCTTACTTATTGGAGGATTTTACCCGCTTACGCAGATTTACCAGCATGAGCAGGATAAAGCAGATGGCGTGCGGAGCATCAGCGCCGTGCTGGGTTATCAAGGCACTTTTACTTTTACCGCTATCGTATATGCCCTCGCAATGTTTTCTCTGGCATGGTATTTCGCCAATAACCTGGAGCTGAATATGTTTTTTATACTTCAAATCTTTTTACTGCCCGTACTCGTATATTTTAGCTGGTGGTTTTACCAGGTTTACAGGAACAAAGCTGCAGCAAATTTTAAAAACACCATGCGTATGAACATCCTGGCATCGGCCTGTAGCAATGCAGCATTCTTCACTATTTTCATTTTAGAAAAAATTTGAGTAAAATAATATCCATATCCACCGCAGTGCCGGGGCATAAACACCTGCAGGATGATTTGTTTTTATTTGCAGACAAAGTCTACAGCCGCGATGAAACGGACAGCCGCAAATTGAAGTTTTTGTACAGGCACAGTGGCATCAGCAGCAGGTATTCTGTCATCCCGGATTTTACAGGGCCAAAAGCAGCATATAACTTCTTCCCAAAAAATGATACACTCAGCCCAGTGCCTACTATTGAAGAAAGGATGACCTATTTTTCTGAGCATGCAACAGCACTCTCTGTAGAAGCCATTGAGAAGTGCATCAAAGGCCATATAAATTCCAGTGACATTACGCACCTCATAACCGTAAGTTGCACAGGGCTAAGCGCTCCCGGCCTGGATTTGCTGGTGATGGAAGCAATGGGCCTGCCCACAAATATCTTTCGATCATCTATTAATTTTATGGGTTGCTACGCCGCAGTTCATGCCATGAAGATGGCGAATGCTCTCAGTCTTTCTGATCCCAATGCAAACATCGTAATAGTATGTACAGAATTATGCACGTTACATTTTCAAACAGAACCTTCGGTAGATAACCTCACCGCATCCCTGCTTTTTGCGGATGGCAGCGCAGCATTTTTAGTGCAGCATGATAGCCAGCCTGCAAAAGGTTTGGTTATGGATAATTTTTATTCCCAGGTTTCTTATGGTGGTAAAAAAGATATGGCCTGGCAACTTTCTTCCACCGGTTTCCTTATGACGCTAACGGGGTATGTACCCGCACTTATCAAACAGGATTTTGGCGCTTTACTGGGGAATGCACTGGCTTCGGCGGGTTTACAAAAAGATGAAGTAACCCATTGGTGCATACACCCAGGTGGCACAAAAATTTTAGATGCTATTGCAGATGTTATTTCTCTGGAAAAAGATAAACTTAAAAATTCCTACGATGTACTTAATGAATATGGCAACATGAGTTCGCCAACTATTTTATTTGTATTGAAACGCATTATGGAAAAATTGCAGCAAGATGGCAGAGATGCAGGGCATATTTTTGGTGCGGCCTTTGGCCCCGGCCTCACCATGGAAACCTTTACTGCGCATTATGCCTGATTTTAGTAAAAGAAGCCCTGATAAAGAATTGCTGGATGATCCTTCCATGCCTTTTGCAGCCATCCGGCAAAACATGAAAGAATTAAATTTCATTAACCGCCACTTGGGTGGTCATGCCATAACCATTGCCGGTTTAAAACAATTTATAAAGACATCAGATAATACAACTTTCCACATTGCAGAAATAGGATGCGGCGGTGGTGACAATCTCGCAGCTATGTATACATATTTAAAAAAACATTCTCCCGAATTAAAAGTACAGTTTACGGGTATAGATATAAATAAATACTGCCTGGAATTTGCACAGGAGCAGTACCCCAATCTCCCTGCAACGTGGTTGCACAGTGATTATAAAATAGCTTCTTTCGAATCACAACCACAGTTAATTTTTTCAAGTTTGTTTTGCCACCATTTCCAGGATGAAGATTTGGTATTTATGCTTCAGTGGATGAAAGATAATGCTACCAAAGGATTTTTCATCAATGACCTGCAGCGCCACCCTATAGCGTGGGGTTCCATAAAATTTCTCAGCCGCATGTTTTCATCTTCTTTTATGGTAAAAAATGATGCACCACTTTCTGTGCTTCGTGGCTTTCACAAGAATGAATGGAAGACATTGCTGGCACAAGCGGGTATTAAGATTTATAAAATTGAATGGAAATGGGCTTTTCGTTTCCTCCTTACCGTTAGACATTGAAAAATACAACACTATACGACCTGGCCATAATCGGCGGCGGACTCGGTGGCCTGTGCCTCGCCATTTCCCTGGCTAAAAAAAGTTTTCGCGTGGTTCTTTTTGAGAAAGAAACCTACCCTTTTCATAAAGTTTGCGGGGAATACATCAGCCAGGAAAGCCGGCCATTTTTAGAATCGCTGGGTGTGCCTTTACCTGAAATGCAGTTGCCACAAATTACCCGGCTCCAGGTTTCCTCTCCTTCCGGAAATGTTCTGGAAGAAAAACTTCCTTTAGGCGGTTTTGGGGTGAGCCGGTATTTGCTGGATAATACGCTTTGCAGGATAGCCCGGGAAAACGGTGTAGATATTTTGGAAGATACCAAAGTGCAGGATGTAAATTTCGAGAATGATATTTTCACAATCAATACCACCCAGGGAGATTTTACCAGCCGCACCTGTGCCGGTGCATTTGGCAAAAGAAGCAACCTAGATGTTAAATGGAAACGCCCTTTTACTATAAACATGAAAGGCCGTTTGCAAAATTATATTGCCGTGAAATATCATGTGAACTATGAACAGCCAGCTGATACCATTTCATTGCATAATTTCCAGGATGGGTATTGTGGCATTTCTCATATCGAAGAAGGAAAATGCTGCCTGTGTTACCTAACGACCTCGGCTAACCTGAAAAAAAGCGGGAACAGTATTGCTGACATGGAAACAAAAATTCTTTCAGCCAATCCCCTGTTGAAAAATATATTTAAAAAAGGAGAAAAATTATACGAGGTGCCACTCACCATTTCCCAGGTTTCTTTCCGGAAAAAAAACCAGGTAGAAAATCATATACTCCTGCTGGGAGATGCAGCCGGCATGATAACACCCTTATGCGGAAACGGCATGAGCATGGCCATGCATGCGGCTAAAATAGCCGCCGGCAACTTAGAGAAATTTTTGCATGGCCGGCAGACCCGCCGGGATATGGAAGAAAAATATACCATGCAATGGAAGTCTGCATTTGGAACACGGCTGAAAACCGGCAGGTTTTTACAACGCCTTTTTGGAGATGCGACTATCACAAATATGTTTGTATCCAGCATGAAAAAATTTCCGGCCATTACACGGCGATTAATAAAACTGACCCACGGAAATCCCTTTTAAAAACTTATCTCTCCTGTCTTTTTCTGAATTTCATTTTCCTGCCGATATAATTATCTTTATTTTTAAGCCACATTTAAGCTTATGAATAAAATAGATCTCACTGATTCATTAGAAAAAATTCCGGTAAAAATTTTTGAATACCCATCAGAAGGTTCAGAATATGTGGCCCGGGAAATTGCTGCTCTTATTAAAAGTAAAAAAGATTCCGGCGAAAATGCTGTAATTGGTTTAGCGACTGGATCTACCCCCAAGTCGCTGTATGCTGCGTTGGTAAAACTTCATAAAGAAGAAGGGCTCAGTTTTAAAAATGTAATTACTTTCAACCTGGATCAATATTATCCCATGGATAAAGATGCTTTGCAGAGTTATCATTATTTCATGCGGAAATACCTTTTTGAGCAGACGGACATCGATCCTCATAATTATCACCTCCCGGATGGAACAATAGCCAAAGAAGACGTGAAGGCACATTGCCTGGCTTATGAAAAGAAAATAGAAGATGCCGGAGGCCTTGATCTGCAGATACTGGGTATTGGGCAAAACGGGCATATAGGATTTAATGAACCCGGCAGCGGGCTTTATACCAAAACAAGGCTGACCACGCTGGACAACAGTACCCGCCTGGCTAATGCTTACGAATTTGGCAATATGAACCAGGTTCCCAGGATGGCCATCACCATGGGCATCAGCACAATCCTGAAAGCCCGGCGAATAATTTTAATGGCCTGGGGTACTGCCAAGGCCCCGGTAATACAGAAAGCGGTAGAAAAAGAAATCACCGAAGACATACCCGCATCTCTCCTGCAAACCCACGACAATACAGAGTTTGTGCTGGACAACACTGCCGCAGGCGAACTCACCCGTTTTAAATCTCCCTGGCTTACCGGAGAATGTGACTGGGATGATGCGATGGTAAAAAAAGCCGTAGTGAACCTGGCGCTTAAATTAAATAAGCCGGTACTCAGTCTGACTAATATTGATTACAATGATAATGGCCTGAATGACCTCCTTACGGAAAAAGGAGATGCTTATGAAATCAACCTGCAGGTTTTTTATCTTTTGCGGGACAGTATTACCGGCTGGCCGGGCGGCAAGCCTTCTGACCCAAGATCCACGCACCCCGAACGTGCCCTCCCCTTCCCGAAAAAAGTATTGCTTTTTTCGCCACATCCGGATGATGACATCATTAGTATGGGCGGAACATTCGTGCGCCTGCACAACCAGGGGCATGATGTACATGTTGCCTACCAGACAAGTGGAAACATTGCTGTAACTGATGAGTTTGTGACGCGGTTTATAGATTTTGCTGTCGGTTTTGAAAATATCTTTGATATGGATGAAACGAAGAGCAAGAAAATTCTAAAAGAAGCCACCAATTTCTTATCCCATAAAAAATCAACGGAAAAGGATACGGAAGATATACGTTCCATCAAAGGGCTCATCAGGCGGTGCGAAGCCAGGGCCACCAGTAAATATGTAGGCTTGAAAGAAGATCAAATTCATTTTCTCAATTTGCCTTTCTATGAAACGGGTACGATTGAAAAAAATCCAATGACGCAGGCTGATATTGATATAACGGCTAAGCTGCTGGATGATATAAAACCGCAGCAGGTATTTTGTGCCGGTGATTTTGCGGATCCCCATGGTACCCACAAAGTTTGTTTTGATGTAGTGCTGGCTGCTTTAAAGCAGTTAAAAGACCAGGATGCCAGCTGGCTGAAGGATTGCTGGTTATGGTTGTATAAAGGCGCCTGGCAGGAGTGGGATATTAATGAAATAGAAATGGCCATGCCCATGAGCCCCGACCAGGTGATTCAAAAACGCAATGGCATCTTCATTCACCAGAGTCAGAAAGACAGCGTTCCCTTCCAGGGTAGCGATGACCGCGAATTCTGGCAAAGGGCGGAAGAAAGAAATGCCCATACAGCCGGGCTCTATGCAGCTTTGGGCCTAACCCGATATGCTGCTATGGAAGCGTTTGTACGGTGGAAATTCTAAATAAATAACCCATTTACATTTCATTAACTCTCTGATTTTAATTAACTTTATAGCTTCTAAAGTTACAAAACCGGATATGAGAAAATTTTACCTCCTTACTGCTTTAATTTTTTTTTGTTTAGATAGTTTTAGCCAGAATTTTTCCTATGCTTGCCCACGCGATACCCTGGTAGGATGTGGTAATAATTGTTTCAATTTAAAAGCCCGCTTCCCTGATGTAAGGGCACTGGGTTCAGATTATAGTTACGAAAATGCTACCAACTCCCTTACCTGTGCCCCGTATGTGCCACCAGGGGGGCCCGGACCTTCTGCAAACCTGGTGATAGATGACAAATTTTCTACCGTCATTCCTTTACCGTTTACTTTTTATTTTTATGGCCTACCCTATAATTCAGTGATCGTAAGCACAAATGGATATATATCTTTCGACGTTTCAAAAGCCAATGCATTTTCGCATTATGGGATTTTAAATAGTGGTGGTTTTTTAGGTGCTACTTCCGGAACGCCACAAAATCTTCCCAGTGCCTTATACGACAGGGCTATTATTATGGGGCCTTATCATGATTTAGATCCAGCAATAAATACATCTCCAAGCAGGCAGATTAAATACGAAGTATTTGGAACTGCGCCTAACCGTAAGTGGATTTTGAGTACTTATAAAGTACCTTTATTTAGTTGCACAAGCCTGATTAATAATACTTCTCAAATTGTACTTTACGAAAGTACAGGCGTAGTTGAAGTTATTATTTCGGACAAAGATATTTGCACCGCCTGGAACCAGGGAAGGTCAATGATTGGTATGCAGGATTTTACAAGGCTAAATGGCATTATGGCACCGGGAAGGCAAGCCAGTGATGCCCCATGGGGATCAGCTAATATGAATGAAAAATGGCGTTTTATCCCCACGCAGGGCGCCGTAACATATAGAAGTGTGCAATTATTAAACAGTACGGGTACAGTAATAGCAACCGGGGATACAACCCGGATAAATAGTAGTTTCTTTGAAACAACTTTTTTAAATATTTGTCCGGCTGCAGGAAATTTACTGGTTGTAAAAACAACGTATGCAACCGTTAATGACCCCGCTGTAACTGTTTATAGCCTGGATACAATTAACGTTGTGAGAAGTGCTTTTCCCGTAACGGCTACCAGTACGGGTACGAGTTGTGGAGCAACTACAGGAAGCATCACCGTTACAGCATCCGGCGGCACAGCGCCTTTAAGCTATTCCCTTAATGGCGCAGCAGGTCAGGCAAGTAATGTTTTTAATAACCTGGCGGGAGGAACGTATACAATTACTGTTACAGATGCCACCGGTTGCCTGAATACAGTAACGGCAACAGTAACACCAGGCACAACACTTACCGGTACCATTGCGGGAACAGCTACCAGTTGTACAACTGCAACAAATGGCACAATCACGGTCACGCCTACCAGTGGAACGGCACCTTATTCCTATCGCCTCAATGGTGGGGCGGCTCAGCCCGGTAATACATTTACGGGGCTTGCACCGGGTACATATTCAGTGAGCTTCACAGATGTTTCAGGATGTAGTAATACTTTAAGCTTTACAGTTACTGCCGGCAGTAATATTACCGGCACAAATACAAAAACGGATGCTTCGTGCCCGGGTGTAAATAATGGTACCATTACCATAACGCCCACAACAGGAACAGCTCCATACCAATACCGCTTAAATGCTGGCGCCTCGCAGGCATCCCGCACTTTCAATAACCTGGCACCTGGTACATATAGCGTTACGGCTACAGATGCCAATGGCTGCAGTTTTACACTCAGCAACATTACCATTGGACAGGGGACACCTTTAACGGCAACTACAACCAATAATAACCCGCCGTGCAACAATATAAATAATGGTTCTATAACGATTAGTCCTACAACCGGTACGGCACCATATTCATATAGTTTGAATGGAGGGACTGCTCAACTTTCCGGAACCTTTAATAACCTGGCACCGGGAAGTTATACCTTCTCCTTTACGGATGCCAATGGTTGTACAGGAGGTGGTACAACAACGCTGACGACGAACAGCCCGGTAACTATTACTGCCGTACTGGTACAGCCGTTATGTAAAGGCAGTTCAAATGGGTCGATAACTTTAACCGGAGCGGGTGGAGTTTCACCTTATAATTATTCTAAAAATGCCGGTGTAACCTACCAGGCATCAGGCACATTTGGCAGCCTGGCTGCCGGCACATACACCTTTAGAGTAAAAGACAATGCCGGGTGTACTAAAGACACAACATTAACGCTAAGTGAACCGACATTACTTACCGCTTCGTCTACGTCTACCCCTTCCAGTTGCAATGGAAATGATGGAACGATAACGGTAGTTGGCACAGGCGGTACACAGGCTTATACTTATTCTGTTGATAATGGCGCTACTTACCAGCCTGGTAGTGGTTTTACAGTAGCACCGGGCAATTACAATAATATAAAAGTGAAAGATGCCAATGGCTGTATAGCCAACACCTCAGTCACGGTAACCCTGGTAGATAATATGTTTCTGAATGCGGGGAATGATACTACCATCTGTATGGAATCTTCTCTTACTTTTCAGCCGCAGACAAACCCGGAAACAAATATTTTCCTTTGGCGGCCCGCAGCAACTATAAAAGACCCTACACTTAAAAATGCAATAGCCACACCGCTTGATACAACACGCTTTATTCTACACGCCACCTGGGGCGCCTGCCAGAGAGAAGATACTTTATTGATTAATGTTTTGCACAAACCCGTGGCGGACGCCGGCAAAGACACCATTATATGTTTCCAGACATTTGCTTTTTTACGTGGAAATGCTACCAATTTATCTGGTACAGTAAATTACTCCTGGGCTCCTGCCTCTGACATTTCAAACCCAGACCAGCAAACAACCACAGTTTTCCCAAAAGGTGCGGGCCTTTTTCCATATACACTAACGGTTAAGGATACCTATGGATGTAACTATAGCGAAACAGATGTTGTGAATATTACGGTTAATGTTCCTCCGCCTGCGTATGCAGGCAATGATACACTGGCCACATTGGGTGTTCCCCACCAGCTTTATGGCAGCGGCGGTAAGCAATATTTATGGTCACCGGCAAGCCCCCTGAATAGCGCTTTCAATCAGAATCCCGTGGCAACTTTATATAAAGACACACGTTTCATACTGCAGGTCACGGATAATGGTGGTTGCATTGGTTATGATACAGTTTTTGTAAAAGTTTATGAGGGGCCTGCTTATTACATACCAAATGCGTTTACGCCTAATGGTGATGGCTTAAACGATATTTTTCGTCCCATTCCTGTAGGTATAACCCGCACGGAATGGTTCCGTATATTTAACCGCTATGGTGAACTGGTTTTTGAAACCAACCAATGGCTCAAAGGCTGGGATGGCAGGCATCTAGGAAAAAATGCGCTGCAAGGAACATATATCTGGATGATAAAAGGTGTAGATAAAAACGGGAAAGTAATTGAGAAAAAAGGTACGGTTATTTTGGTTAGGTAAGAATGTAGTTTGTGATTTAAGGTTCAAGGTTTAAAGTTTAAGGTTTAAAATTTTTCGACTCAACCAATCTAAACCAGCTAAACCACCTCAACCCTCAACCCTCATCCCTCAACCCTCACCCCTCAACTTTACCCCTTTCCCTCATCAGCAAGTCTGCAAGCGAAAAAGCCGTAACGGCTTCTAAGACCACCGGTACCCGCAAGGCAATGCAGAGGTCGTGCCTGCCTTTCACAGAAAAATCTTCTATTTTTCCTGAAGCAAGATTTAAAGTTTGCTGCAGCTTTGGTGTGGAAGAGGTGGGCTTTACGGCCACGCGGAAAATAATATCATTTCCGTTAGTAAGCCCGCCTACAATACCGCCGGCATGGTTGGTAGCAGTCTTTCCTGTATCATCTATTAGTGCATCATTATGTTGGCTTCCAAACATGCGTGCGGCAGCAAAGCCGGCACCAAACTCTATTGCTTTTATGGCAGGTATAGAAAAAACGGCATGGCTGATTACAGATTCTACAGAATTAAAAAATGGTTCGCCCAGGCCAATAGGTAAACCAGTTGCCCGGCATTCTACAATACCACCAACGCTGTCTTTTTCTGCAATTGCTTTTTCCAAACCTTTTTCAATATTTGCTTCACCTCCTATTTCTGTAATGTGCGCTGCACAGGAAATGCTTTGTAAAGCAAGTATTTTTTTTGCTACCACACCTGCCGCAACGAGGCAAACGGTAAGCCGGCCACTGAAATGTCCACCTCCCCTGTAATCTTCAAAACCGCCGAACTTTTTACTGGCGACAAAATCTGCATGGCCGGGCCTCGGCACATCCCTTTGCTTCTCATAGTCTGTGCTGCGGGTATTCGCATTTGTAAAAATTATATTGAGAGGGCTGCCAGTCGTTTTTCCCTGGAATATCCCCGATTGAAAAATGGGTAAATCATCTTCTTTACGGGGCGTCGTGCCTTTTTGCATGCCACCCCGGCGGCGGTCAAGATCTGCCGCAAAATCTTCTTCACATAATGATAAACCCGGAGGTATACCATCGACAACGATTCCGACCACAGGGCCATGAGATTCACCAAAAATCTGTACCCGGAAATTTCTTCCAAATTCATTCATAAGGGATTATTTTCTATGTTTATTAACGCTCCGGCATTCTTCATAACATTCCAGAATTCCGGGAAAGATTTATTTACGGTTTCTGCTCCGTCGAGTATAATTTCGCCATTGGCCCGCAGCGCCGCTACAGCCACTGCCATTGCAATACGATGATCTTCATGCGAATGTACCGAAGCTTTTTGTAATGCCTTACCACCATTGATAACCATACAATCGTCTTCAATGTAAATATCTGCGTCCATTTTACTGAAGACATCCTGTAAACTGGCTGCCCGGTTACTTTCTTTATGCAGGAGGCGATAAACACCGTGTATTTCGCACCTTCCGGTAGTATAACAAGCCAAGGCTGCAAGCGGTGGAAATAAATCCGGCGCATGCGTAGCATCAAATGTAAAAGGTAATAAATTTCGGGTATCCTTCACCGTAATGCTATTTTCCTGGTAATTTAAATGAACTCCGGATTGCTCCAAAACGCCCAATATGGCTTTGTCTGCTTGCCGGGATTCGAATGTGAGATCAGTAACTAAAGCACCTCCACTTAACGCAGCTGCGACCAGGAGAAAGGCCGCCCCACTCCAGTCAGATTCATTCCTGTAAGTAATAAGAGGGTTAGAAGAATTACCGGGAACTATTTTAAAGGTATCGCCTTCCTGCCACGATACATTATACCCAAAGTATTTCATCATGTCTAAAGTGAGACCTACATAGGGCCGGCTCGTAAGGTTTGTAACCTGGATTGAAAACTCTTTTGTAGCACCTGCGGCAAAAGCCATTAAAAGGCCGGTCAGGTATTGAGAACTCGAACTTCCGTCAATGGTAATATTTTTAGGTTGCAAGGGACCTTGAAGCTTCACCGGCAAATAACCATTATTTGAAGTGACCTTAACCCCAAGCATGGGTAAAACTTCTTCGAAGAAATGCACGGGCCGATTAAGCAAACTACCCCTACCCGTAATAATGAGTTGGGATGAACCCAGGGCTAGTATAGGAGCAAACATACGCAGGGAGAGGCCGCTTTCCCCCGGGTTAATTTCCCCGTCTGCAGATATTTTGCCCTGGCTGATTATTTTAATAAAATCATTTCCCTTTATTACTTCTGCACCACAACTTTCGATAATGCCCAGCGCTGCAAGATCATCATGACTATAGCCGGGGTGTAGTATTTCGGTACTTCCATTGTGCAGCAAAGCCAGCGCCAGGGCACGTTGCATCGTACTTTTTGAAGATGGAGAAGCCATTTGCCCATGTACTGCAGACGGATGTATGATGGCCCTCATGAATACATTTCGTTTAAATAATTTTCGAGGCTTTGAAGTGGTAAAGAATGAACTTCTGCCTGCCCGGTTTTTTTCAAAAGGATAAAATCTACCTGGTTAGCGGTTACTTTTTTATCCGCAGCCAGGAGCTTAAATACCTGCGGTACATTAATATTACATTCCACCGGCAGGTGATACTTTTTTAATAAGCGTATAAGCCTTGCCGTTTCTTCTGCCGGGTAACCTAATATTTTTTCAGATAACTGTGCCGCTGCCACCATGCCAATACTGATGGCGTGCCCATGGGGTAAATGATGGAGGTTTTCTATTGCATGGCCCAAGGTATGCCCAAAATTCAGCATTTTTCTTTCGCCGATTTCTTTTTCATCCCGGGTTACCACATCCAGTTTTAGCCGGGCATTCTTTTCGATTAACCCGGAAATTTTTTGCGGTTCCTGCATAAAAGTTTCCAGGTCATTTTCTTCGAGAAAGGAAAACATTCCCGCATCTTTTATAGCCGCATGTTTAATAATTTCTGCAAACCCATTAATCCATTCTGTCCGTGGTAAGGTTTTTAAAAAATCATAATCAAAAAGAATAAAACCCGGCTGGTAAATGGTACCAATCATATTTTTATAAAGACCTGCGTCTACCCCATTCTTACCACCAAGCGCAGCATCTACCATGGCCAGGATGCTTGTGGGCATCAGCGCCAGTTTCATTCCCCGTTTATAAATACTGGCCGCAAAACCTGTGATATCTGTGACCACGCCACCTCCTACGCCTATTAAATAAGTACTCTTATCTGCCCCCATCTCCAGTAACTGGCTTATGATAGAATCTACAGCAGCCTGTTGCTTATTGATTTCACCAGCTTTTATAATAACAGATTTATAACTGGCAAAAAAATCAGCATAAGCAGCATGAATATTTTCATCTGTAACTAAAATAATATTTTGACCCGGGTTTAAAGTTGATAGTAATGATTTATCGGCCTGGAAATAAATATCAGTTTGTGCCTGGCCGAAGTAGTACGTTGTTTTACTTTCCATATTTAGCCGTTCATTATTTTATTCTGGTGATTTATGCTTTCCATATGAATGGCATCCAGGTATTTCACCACAAAATCGCGGCTGAGGCCCAGTTGTTCCCCTTTTCCAAAAGCCTTTTCCAAAATATCATTCCATCGGTTGGTTTGCAGGATGGTAATATCATTTTCTTTTTTGTATGTGCCAATGCGATCTGCCAGTTGCATACGCATACCAAGGAGCGTAAGCAGCTCATCATCTACCTGGTTTATTTGCTCACGGAGGTGCGTAAGCGCAGTCATCACTTCCTGCTCCCCGGCTGTTTCTTTGCGCCAGATAAGATTGCCCAGCATTTCCGCAAACCTCGCCGGGGTAACCTGCTGTTTTGCATCACTCCAGGCATTGTCCGGGTCAATGTGCGTTTCCAGCATCAAGCCATTAAAATCCAGGTCAATACTTTTTTGAGCTATTTCCTGTAATAATATACGGTTACCGCAGATGTGTGACGGATCGCAAATGAGAGGCATGTCCGGGTAGCGGCGTTTCATCTCAATAGGCAAATGCCACATTGGGGCATTCCGGAAAGCCGTATTGCCATAGGAACTAAAACCGCGGTGTATCATACCAATATTTTTTACTCCAACTTTTTGCAATCGTTCTAATGCTCCACTCCAGAGTTCCAGGTCCGGGTTGATGGGATTTTTCACGAGTACAGGAATATCCACGCCGCGTAAAGCATCAGCCACTTCCTGCACACTAAAGGGGTTCACCGTGGTCCGGGCGCCAATCCATAATATATCTATATCAAACTGCAACGCATCTTGCACGTGTTTAGCGGTAGCCACCTCCACGGCTGAGGGTAAACCGGTTTCTTTTTTTGCGGTCATCATCCATGATAATGCTTTGGTACCTACCCCTTCAAACATTCCTGGTTTGGTGCGGGGTTTCCAGATACCGGCACGCAGCACATCTACTTTACCGGTTAAAGCCAGGTCTTTCGCCGTCTGCAATACCTGTTCTTCTGTTTCTGCACTGCAGGGCCCGCTGATAATGAGTGGCCGTTTTTTCCAGGTATCTAAAATGTTTTGTCCCATATGTATTCCTGATTGTAATTATTTTAAAATTTGATTGATGCGGTTTGCCTGTGTAATGAGTTCTTCCAGGTATTCATAATTGTCTTTTTCCAGGCAGGCTTTAAATTTTCGAAGCTGGCTGATATGCTCATTTAATACATCCAGCACATTCTCTTTATTTTGCCGGAAAATAGGCACCCACATCTCCGGGTTACTTTTTGCCAGCCTTACCGTGCTTTCAAAACCGGCACTGGCGAGTTCAAAAATTTTATCGTCTTCTTTTTCTTTTTCCAATACGGTATTAGCCAGGGCGAAAGAAGTTATATGCGATACATGGCTTACGTAAGCGGTATGTAAATCATGCGCTTCGGGTTGCATATATACAATGTGCATGTCCAGGTTCCTGTATAAATTTTCCACCGCATCCAGGGCATCCGGGTCTGAACCATCTTTATCACAAATAACGGCAGCCTTGCCGGTAAAAGAATCGCTGCGTGCAGCTTTGGGCCCATTAAATTCCGTACCCCACATAGGGTGAGTGGCAACAAATCTTTTGCGGAACGGGTGATTGTCTGCCGCCCGGCAAATAGCGGCTTTTGTAGAACCCACATCCATTACCACGTGGTGGGTTATTTGATTCATAAGCGATGGCAACAGTGCCAGCGCTGCATCTACAGGAATAGCCAGGATCACCAGGTCTGTCTTATCCAATGCTTCGGATAAAGTGCAGGCATCATCAATGATTCCAATGGAAAGAGCGTCCTGGAGATTTTTATTGTTCTTATCTACCCCAGCTACATAACTAACAAGGCCTTTATCCCGCAATTTCAGGACAATGGATCCCCCGATAAGGCCTGTACCAATGAGACAAATTTTCATCCTCCCTTAATATTAAAAAAAATCCCGGCAATTTGCCGGGACAGATATGTAAAAATAATTTATCATTAATACACACACGGCCCGGCTTCCCCTGGATAATAATGCCAGCTATATGTGTGGTTGATTTGCATAAACCAAAGCTAAGCCTTCAGGGCTATATGGCAAAAAATAAAAAAACCGTCCCAGGTTTTACCCGGGAAC
>JBDSWG010000178.1:0-3435 GCA_039926825.1 Ferruginibacter sp. | reverse complement strand
AAAGCCAGGTTATATTAGCCGGCCGTAATATTAATGATGGCATGGCGGGTTACGTGGCAAAAAAAGTTTTGCAACACATCATACAACACAACGGGAACATTAAAGATGCCAGTGTATTGGTGATGGGAGCTACGTTTAAAGAAAATGTAAGTGACATTCGCAACAGCAAAGTAGCGGACGTGGTGAAAGAACTTAAATCTTATTCTTTGAATGTAGATGTAACAGATCCTTTTGCATCCGGTGAAGAATTGCAACATGAATATGGCTTTAGGTTAACGGATACACTGCGAAAAGATTATGATGCCGTGATTATAACTGTCCCGCATTCAGATTATCTAGAGTTAGGGGATGAATATTTTTCTTCCATTACCAAACCAGCTGCTGTTATTGCAGATTTAAAGGGCGTCTACCGGGGAAAAATTTCCGGACGGAAATACTGGAGTTTATAAAAATAAAAAGTATGTTTCACCAAGTGAGCTTAGCCAATAAAAAATTTCTTGTTACGGGTGGTGCCGGTTTCATTGGCAGCCACATAGCAGAATATTTATTAAAGCATGGCGCTGCCAAAGTAAGGGTGCTCGATAATATGGTTAATGGTTTTGAAAGCAACCTTGATATTCTCAGGAAATTCCCTGCTTTCGAATTTCTCAAAGGCGATATACGAAATGTTCAGGATTGCGCTGCGGCTTGCAGAGGTATGGATGCGGTTTGTCACCAGGCTGCTCTCGGTTCTGTACCACGCTCTATCAAAGAGCCTGTTTATTTTAATGAAGTAAATGTCGGTGGTTTTGTGAATATGCTTAAAGCCGCTACTGAAGAGGGGATTAAGCGCTTCGTCTATGCGTCTTCGTCATCTGTTTACGGGGATGAACCCACGCTGCCTAAAGTAGAACAGCGTGTGGGTAATTGTTTATCTCCCTATGCGGCTACAAAGAAAACTAATGAATTATATGCCCAGGTTTTTTCCGGTGTATATGGAATGGAATGTATCGGTTTTCGCTACTTTAATATTTTCGGGCCCCGCCAGGATCCCGATGGGCCGTATGCAGCGGTAATTCCTTTATTTGTAAAAGGTATTATGCAGGAAACACCGGTTTACATTAATGGAGACGGTGAACAAACGCGGGATTTTACCTTCGTGGAAAATGCCGTGCAGGTAAATGTAAAAGGATTGTTGACAGAAAACCCCGAAGCATTAAATAAAGTATATAACGTTGCAGTCGGTGAAAGATATTCTGTAAATCAATTGTACAATGCCTGCCAGCAACAATTAAAATCTGGTTTTAAAGCAACCTACCGCGAGGAAAGGGCAGGGGACATTAGAAATTCCCTGGCTGATATTCACCTGGCATCTTCACTTTTAAATTATAAGCCCGCCATGAAATTTGAACAGGGATTAGAAGAGACGATTTCGTATTTTAGCCACCTATATAGTACTGAAAATAAAATGCGTGTATAATGCCATTTATTAAAACAGACTTTCCCGGATTATTGCTTTTCGAACCCGCTGTTTTTGAAGACAGCCGGGGTTATTTTTTTGAAAGTTATAACCAGCAGGTCTGTGCCCGCGAAGATGTTCATATAAATTTTATACAAGACAACCAGGCGAAATCTTCCTATGGCGTTATACGTGGGTTACATTTTCAACAGGCACCTTTTGCCCAAACAAAATTTATCAGGGTATTGAGTGGAAAAATTTTAGATGTGGTTGCAGATCTGCGCCAGGGCTCACCTACATTTGGCAAAATATTTTCAGTAGAATTATCTGCAGAAAATAAGTTGCAATTACTGGTTCCGAAAGGTTTTGCCCACGGGTATGCTGTATTGAGCCAGGCAGCGGAGGTGTTTTATAAATGCGATACTTTTTATAATAAGGATTCTGAAGGTGGAGTAATTTATAATGATTCTACGTTTAATATTGATTGGAAGATAAAAACGGGTGATGAAATTATTTCTTCCAAGGATGAAATACTACCTGCATTTGATCCAGCGTTTATTTATTTTCAATTTCAACCTTAGTTATTTTGCCGGCAATAAAACATATCTGGATTACCGGTTCCGGGGGACAACTTGGGAAGGAGTTTTATGACCTGCAAGAAGCCTTTCCCTTTTTCAAATTTTTCTTTACAACCCACCAGCAATTATCCATTACGCATACTGCTGCCATTTATTCGTACATAATAGGAAATCAGATTGATTTGTGTATTAATTGTGCTGCTTATACTGCTGTTGACCTGGCAGAAAAGGAGCAGGTGGCCGCCCTTGAAGCAAACGCAGAAGCCCCGGGAAAACTAGCTTCCATATGCGAAAAAGTCAATGTACAATTAGTGCATTTCTCCACAGATTATGTTTTTAATGGTGGAGGAAATACGCCCTACTCTCCTTCAGATAAAACAGACCCGGTAAACAGTTATGGGCAAACCAAACTGGCAGGGGAAAATGCTGTAAGTGTTGCCAATCCGCAGGCCATGATTGTGAGAACATCCTGGGTCTACAGCAATTATGGAAAAAATTTCCTGAATACCATGCTGCGGCTGATGAGCGAAAAAGAACAAATCAGCGTGGTGGATGACCAATACGGCTCTCCCACTTATGCAGCAGATCTTGCCCTGGCAATATTGCGCATAGCCGAAGGCGATAGCTTTGTGCCGGGCATACATCATTATACAAATGGCGGCATCACAACCTGGTTTCATTTTGCAGTAGAAATAAAAAAACTGGCTGGCAGCAATTGCAATGTTAAACCTATACCCACCTCATTATACCCGACACCGGCAAAACGCCCGGCTTTCTCCGGCCTGGATACTTCCGGCTTCCCGCTTCATTTTGGATTGCCTATCTTGCCCTGGCAGGAAAGCCTGGCAAATTGCCTGGCCCGCCGTAATCATTAAACAGCATACATTATGCCCCTGCTATTTACAGATAAAAGCATTATCATTATCACCTGCAGCAACCGCCTTTCACCTTACCTGCATGAAGAAGTAAAGCGATTAGGATTTGTAGCAGACAGGGTTTTTAAAACCGGGGTAGCCCTTACCGGTAGCCTGGTGGATTGTATAACGCTCAACTTGCACCTTCGATGTGCGAGCCAGGTCTTATTTTCTCTTAAGGCCTTCCCGGCAATAGATGCAAAAGCATTATACGAACAAGTCATTAATATGCCGTGGGAAGATATCCTGCCGGCAGACGGTTATTTTTCTATTAGCAGCAATGTGAGCAATGAAACCATCACCAACAATCTTTTTGCAAATGTGCGGCTGAAAGATGCCATCGCAGATCGTTTCCGCGAAAAAACCGGTGCCCGGCCTGATTCCGGGCCTGAACTAAACCAGGCTGTTATTCATTTATATTGGAAAGACGACATAGCTGAAATTTTTATTGATACCAGCGGAGAGACCCTGAGCAAGCATGGTTACCGTAAAATACCCGGCCAGG
>JBDSWG010000177.1:0-3901 GCA_039926825.1 Ferruginibacter sp. | reverse complement strand
CCCCGGGCAAAGAATAATTCTACGGCTTTTGTGGTGGAGCGGGGAACGAAAGGTTTTTCAGCCGGTAAGAAAGAAAATAAGCTGGGCATGCGGGCCAGTGAAACCGCTGAGATGATTTTTGATAATTGTATTATCCCCGATGCTAATCGCCTGGGGGAAGAGGGTGCAGGTTTCAAGCAATCAATGAAGGTTTTAGATGGCGGGCGGATATCTATTGCAGCGCTTGCCCTGGGTATTGCAAGAGGTGCTTATGAAGCTTCCCTGCAATATTCTAAAGAGCGCCACCAGTTTGATCAACCCATTGCAAATTTCCAGGGCATTGCTTTTAAGCTCGCGGATATGGCTACAAAAATAGAAGCAGCAGAACTGCTTATAAGCCAGGCCTGTGATTTAAAAATGCGGGGCCTGCCCATGACCAAAGAAGCGGCTATGGCAAAATATTACGCCAGTGAAATTTCTGTAGAAATCAGTACAGATGCGGTACAGATCTTTGGCGGTTACGGGTACACGAAAGATTTTCCGGTGGAGAAATTCTACCGGGATAGTAAACTTTGTACCATTGGTGAAGGCACGAGCGAAATTCAGAAGCTAGTCATCAGCCGCGAGGTTTTAAAATAATTCTAAAATAAAATTTTGTTACTGGCGCAGATATGCAGCGATGGATAAGAGCGTTAGCGTATTTGAGCCGAATAAAAATATACCAGTCATTAATGGTGGGCAGTTTAAATAACCGTCCACCATTTTATTTCCCTTCCAGGAGTTTCTCCACCGCACCACCCATCATAGGGAATTTTTCCATTACAAAGTCTTTAATAACTTCCAGTGTTTTCTTCGCCTGTTCGTCAGTAAGGTTGGCTTCTGTTTTAAGTTTATCAATGAGTTCTTCCATAATTTTTCTTTATTTTGATTGCCTTTTCAGCACTTGGTTGTTAGTTAATAATTTATTCAGTATCGAACCTGTCCACCCTTTCTATACCCGAAAGGGCAAGGAGCTGCAGCACTACTTTATCCAACTCATCTTTATCATGAACGAAAACTTTTACGTTCCCTTCAAATATGCCGTCCTTCGCTTCTATCGTCATGGCAGAAATATTTACCCGGAGTTCACCGCTGAGGAGATTTGTAATTTTATGAATAACGCCCACATCATCCAGCCCAATAATTTTGAGGCCGGTTAAAAATGAAATCTCTTTGTTTTTAGCCCACTTGGTTTTCACCACCCGGTGCCCGTAGTTTGCCATAAGGCGGGCCGCGTTAGGGCAGGTGGTCCGGTGAATTTTTAAGCCCTCACCTGTGGTGACAAATCCAAAAACATCATCCCCAGGTATAGGCTTGCAACAATTTGCCAGCGTGTACATTATTCTATCGCTGCTTTCGCCAAAGATGATGAGCTCATCTTCTTTTTTAGGCTTTGCCTTATCTGCCTCCGGAATTAATTTTTCTTCTACTGGCTTGGGTCGTGGGGCCTGGAGTTTATCACCCAGCACACTAAAGTTTTTTAACTCTGCGAGGTCCAGTTTCTTCGTGGCAATTTCATAAAATAAATCCAGGGAAGAATTTAGTTTATAAAAAGTTGCAATTTCATCTGTGTTGTGAGAAGACATGGAGACTTTCAGATTCTCCAATTTGCGCTGCAGCATATATTTTCCATCTTCTGCAATAGCCCTTTTTTCATCTTTTATGGTATCTTTTATTTTAGACTTTGCTTTACTTGTTACCACAAAATTCAGCCATTCCTGGTTGGGCTTTTGTTTGGCACTGGTGATGATTTCAATCTGGTCTCCACTGCGTAGTTTATAACTGATAGGTACCAGTTTATGGTTCACCTTTGCACCAATACATTTAGACCCAACGGCAGTGTGTACACTAAAGGCGAAGTCTAATGCACTGGCGCCAATAGGCAGCATTTTAATATCTCCTTTTGGAGTGTAGACATATATTTCTTCTGCAAGAAAAGATGTTTTAAAATCCTGCAGAAAATCCAGGGAGTTGCTATCCTGGCTGCCAAGGGCTTCCCGTATCTGGTGAAACCATTTATCAAAGCGGCTTTCATCATCTTTGCCTTCTTTATATTTCCAGTGAGCCGCCAGACCTTTCTCGGCAATTTCATTCATACGCTTGGTGCGTATCTGCACTTCCACCCATTTCCCTTGCGGCCCCATTACCGTAGTATGCAGAGCTTCATAGCCATTACTTTTAGGATTACTCAGCCAGTCCCGCAGCCTTTCGGGGGATGGGTTGTAAGCATCTGTAATAATGCTGTACACTTTCCAGCAATCTTCTTTTTCCCTGTCCGGCGCCGCATTTACAATAATCCTGATGGCAAAAAGATCATATACTTCTTCGAAGGAAACGCCTTTCTTTTTAATTTTGCTCCAGATGGAATGTATGCTTTTCGGGCGGCCATGTATTTCAAAATCCAGCCCCGTTTTTTCCAACTTTTCTTTAACCGGCCTTATAAAATCATTTATATAGCGTGACCGTTCTCTTTTTGTATCCTGCAGTTTCTGGGCAATATAGCGGTAGGTGTCCGGCTCCATATATTTCATGGCCAGGTCTTCCATTTCCGTTTTAATATTATACAAACCCATACGATGTGCCAGCGGCGCATATACATAAACTGTTTCTGAAGAAATTTTCAATTGCTTTTCCCGCTTCATGCTGTCCATCGTACGCATGTTATGCAGCCTGTCTGCCAGTTTAATGAGAATAACCCTGGGATCATCTGTAAGCGTCAGGAGAATTTTTTTGAAGTTTTCTGCCTGTTGGCTGATATTAGCATCCAGCACGGTAGATATTTTAGTGAGTCCATCTACTATACGGGCTATTTCGGCACCAAACTCCCGTTGAATATCGGTGAGGGTAATGTCTGTATCTTCTACAGTATCATGCAAAAGGGCGCAAATTGTACTTCGAATACCGAGGCCAATTTCTTCCACGCAGATTTTGGCCACCGCCAGGGGATGCAGGATATAAGGCTCTCCACTTTTACGGCGCATGGTTTTATGGGCCTCGGCGCTCATCTCAAAAGCATTACGCAGGAGTTCCTTATCGCCAGGTTTCATTTCGGTTTTCAGCACACGGAGGAGTGCCCTGTACTGGCGCAGGATTTCTTTCTTTTCATCTTCTTCTGAAAGCTGGTAAGAGGCTATGGTTTCAGGTATTTGCATGTGGAAAAACGAATTTAATTATAAAAACAGGCCTTACCAAAATAAGAGTGCCGCTCAATTACCGGGAATACATTTTTAGCAGAATATTTAGTATTGCTTTGGCAAGGTAATTCGGTGAGTTTCCCGTAGTTTTGCCACCCGTTTGTAAACCGGGCTTCTCAACATCAGCGGATGTGGCGAAATTGGCAGACGCACCAGACTTAGGATCTGGCGGAGCAATCCATGTAGGTTCGACCCCTATCATCCGCACGAAAAATCCCCCGTAACCGCGGGGGTATTTTGTAACATCGAATGAATAAAAAATTATGGCTACAGTAGTAAGAGAAAACATCGGTTTATTAAATGATAAAATAACCGTGAAGCTGGATAAAACAGATTATCTCCCTTCTTTTGGAAAAAAGTTGAAAGAATACAGCAAGACAGCAAACATCCCGGGTTTTCGTAAAGGTATGGTGCCCGCCGGCATGATAAAAAAAATGCATGGCCCTTCAATTTTTTCTGATGAAGTGCTGCGCATGGTAGAGAAAGAATTATATACCTACCTGAATGAAGAGAAGCCTGATATTTTCGGACAGCCCTTACCGATAGCTTCGGAAATGTCAACGGTGGATATGAACAACCCGGTAGATTATGAATTTAATTTTGAAATGGGCCTGAAGCCTGCTTTTGAACTGCCTGATCTTTCCAAAGGCAAATTCACTTTGCATAAAGTGGATATTACAGATGAAATG
>JBDSWG010000176.1:0-8913 GCA_039926825.1 Ferruginibacter sp. | reverse complement strand
AAACGACGAATGATCCTCTGGCGTACAGAGGCAATTTTACGTTGGGTACTCCTCTTCAAATATCTTCAAGGGGTTTACTGGAATATTTATACCATTTTTTGTAAAGTGACTTTTTGAGGGTTAACTATTTAGTTATTAAAGTAAATGTGTTTGCATTAAAAGTTGCTATTGCACAAAAAAACCTCTTTTTAATGAAGAGGTTTTTTTATGGGAAAACAATTATTGTTTAATTACCGTCGGGTGTAATAATGGCGTAACAGGACTGCAAAAAACTTAAGAATGATAGCCTGGTTGAATAGAATGTGGACCTGGTTAGCTGTATTTCTGGCAACGGAAACTCAAAACAAGGCGTCTTTTATAATTTGTTCAGGCGTACTGTTATTTAATCCCCTGCTTCATTATCAAATAAAATATCTTCAATAGTATTTTCGAGGTCTAAACTTTCAGCCTGAATTTCATTTTCCATTCTGGTGGCTGTTTCCAGGGAGGGCGTCTCCTGTACATTTTTTAATTGTTTTTCAATGGCCCTTGTCCTCACCCCAGCGTCACCGATGGTTTTGGTAGCTGCCTGGAGTTGCCGTTTGGTTTTTTCCAATACGTCTCCAAATTTTCCGAATTCTTTTTTCACAACACTTAAGATATCCCAGACTTCAGAACTTCTTTTTTGTATTTCCAATGTTCTGAAACCCATTTGCAAACTATTCAGCAAGGCACTTAACGTGGTGGGGCCAGTTATGGTGATCCTAAAATCTTTTTGCAACAATTCAAATAAACCAGGTGTTCTTAATACTTCAGCATATAAACTTTCAAAAGGTAAAAACATTATACCAATGTCTGTAGTATTGGGTGGGTCAATGTATTTTGTTCTGATATCTTTCGCACTTTTTATGATGGCGTTTTTAAAGGCCTTTCTTAATATTTCTAATTTTACCGGGTCGGCCTCGTCATAAGCATCCACCAGGGCTTCGTAATCTTCTTTTGGAAATTTAGAATCTATCGGCAACCATAAGGTTTTGTCTAAATTGTTATTATTTGGCAATTTTATTGCAAACTCTACCACTTCGCCGCTACCTGCTTTTGTCCTTACATTCTTTTCATATTGTTCATTGGTGAGTAAATCTTCCAGGATATTTGCCAGCTGGTACTCGCCCATAATTCCCCGTGACTTTACATTTGTCATTACTTTTTTAATATCGCCCACACTGATGGCAAGTGTTTGCATTTCGCCCAGGCCCTTATGCACTAATTCTAGCCGCTCACTTATGAGCGTGAAAGAATCATTGAATCTTTTTTCTAAGGTGGATTGCAATTTTTCATCTACCGTAACCCGCATCTCTTCTAATTTTTTACTATTCTCTAACTGCAGCGTGGTAAGTTTATGTTCTACTGTTTCCCGGATATTATCGAGTTTGATTTCCGTATCATTTTTCAGTTGCTCTTGTTTGATTAATAAATCATTGAATTTATTTCTTTGAAACTCGTTGAAATCTTTAATGCTGCCGGTAAACTTTTCTTCAAATGATTTCAAACTCTCCGTAAGTTCTTTGCGGTTATCTTTTGTGCTGGTGGAAAATTGCTCTGTAAAAGTTTTTAAGCTTTCTCCCAATTCCTGCCGGTTATCCCGGGAAGTTTTTTGAATTTCGACCCTGTTATTAGAAAATTCATTACGTATCAGCGGGTCAATTTTTGAAATATCAACATTCGCCCGGGCTAATTCTGATTTCAATTCATCAGAATTACTAGATGCCGGCTTTTTTAAAAAAGCTATCAGAATATTTACTACTAAAAGCAGTAATCCTATGAATAATAAAATGTCTGTCATTGTCATAAATGAAATTAATATCCAGTTTTCATAAAGGTTGAGTGCTGGCAGGTGATGTTTGGAGTTAAAAGCATGCCCGCCCTATAAACTAAGGTATGCAGATTGCTCAAAAAGACACAATGAATTATTTAAGATTTGAACGCAGGGGTTGAATACGTTGATTCGGGTAGAGATCAAATTTGATTTAATCCCTGGTAGCCAACATTTGGGACCAGGGTTTTTATTTACAATATTTTTTCAGGCTTTCGGCAGCATCTGTATATCCTGATTGCACAGCTTTCTGCAAATCAACACAAGCACCACTAGTATCATCCATGTATAATTTAGCCAAGGCCCTGTAAAAATAAGCTTCACCAAAATCTTTTTCTAAGGAAATGGCTTTAGAAAAATCCGGTATGGCATTTTTAAAATTTAAAAGCCGTGCGTTACAAATGCCGCGGTAGAGAAAACCATAGCTATACTCAGGCTCCAATTCAATTGTTTTTGTGAAGTCCTGGATGGCCCCTTCATTATCTTGATTATCTTTCCTGATGGTGCCCCTGTCATAGTATGCATACCCGTTTAGCGGGTCCTGTTGTATGGCTTTATTATAATCCAATACGGCCCCATCATTATCCGCTAACATTTGTTTCGCCCTTCCACGATCGAAAAAAGCGTATTTATGCTGCGGGTAAAATTCAATAGCTTTATTATAATCCTGTATGGCGGCTGCAAATTGTTCACTTTGTATTTTTGCATTTCCGCGTTCATAATATACTTCGTTATATTTCGGATCAAGTACCAATGCCTTATCGTAATCTTTGATAGCGCTGATATAACTTTCAAGTTTGTATTTTGTGAGGGCCCGGTAAAAATATGAAACGGCATCCTGCGGTTTTAACTCAATAACTTTACTATAGTCCTTGCCTGCTGCTGTATAATCTTTCATGTTATACTTCGCTAAAGCACGGTTAAAATAAGTTTCAACATTACCTGGCTCAATCTCTATGGATTTGTTATAATCTTCTATGGCTCCCGCATAATCTTCCAGGTTTACTTTTGCAAAAGCACGTAGGAAGTAAGCAGTTGCCGAACGCGGATTAATATTAAGTTCTTTATTGCTGAAAACAATGGCTCCGGCGAAGTCATCTGATTTCAACTTTGCCACACCCTGTTGTATATAATCATCACTGGCAGCAGGTGCAGCTTTTTGTTGCGCAACGGCTCTAGTATTGATTAGCACAGCTATTTTACCTTGGGATAAACTTTTATTTTCTGCCATGCTATTGGCAATGGCCGTTACCGAGAAATCTTCCGGATTGAATGCCGGCGATACTTCGCTAAGATTTTCAATTGGTATACTATTCTGTGTTTCGTTGCCGGCTGTATTTACCGATAATAATTTCCCTTGCCTGGAAACTATTGCCTGATTATTTACCCATATTTCTTTACCCGTTTGGGTAAATAATTTATTGTATTGCGGCGCTGCAAGTATGGCACCATTACTATTGATGAGTCCCCAGTTTCCATTAAGCAATACCCAGGCTACATCCTTAGAAGGAATTAATATTTTATCATAAATAATGGGAAGCACTACCTGGCCGGCATTATTCATTAAGCCCATTTTATTATTTTTTTTCACCTGCATTATTCTCAAGGAAAAAAACCTGATATCCTGGTATTCGATATTAAAAATTTTTCCGTTTAGTGTAGTTATCATTCCGTATTTATCTCCCTGTCGCACCCATAAAAACGTTGAATTGCCTATCACCCACATATCCTCGTACTGAATTGGAATATTTATTTTAGAAGTAGCGTTTTTACCAGCCCTTAACCCTAATACACCCACTTTGCCGTTTAACTTTACCCACGTCTCTATAATGCTGATTTTTTTCATTTCATCGTACTTAATTTCAACTACTGGTTTAGCTTGCCAGGGACAAATGATGCCATATTTTCCGTTCTTTTTTACCCATACATAATTGCTGCCTTCTTTCTGGTCAGTATACTCGCCCATTTCATCATAAATAGCGGGTACAAGTGTTTGGCCTTGCCAGTCAGCATATCCCATTTTGCCGTTAGCATCCTTAAAGACACTACTTTTTGGCGTGTGTATATTATAACTGCCCGATAAAGACGAGGAAGATGAAGAAGTAGTGGCCACATTATTTTTTATAGCAGGAGGCTTATATTCATGCTGCCCGAAATGGTAATATTCTTTATTTGATTTTAAGTCTCCTGAAGAATTAAAACGATTATCACTTTGAGCTGCCACATTCAATGCCTGTAACAACAGTAAGGTTATTACAATCTTGCGTGGTACTAAAATGGTAAAATTTTTCATGTGAGAAGTTTAAAAAAAATGCTGCATACAATGATTATGACTCTTAGGGCTAACCGATTTTATTTTATTGTAACATACACCCTCATGCGCTCTGAAGTGTACCAGTGCGGCTACTGCGTTATCGTGAGTGCATATGCCGCATTCCCCATAAATTTAAATACAATAATTTTTACCCCGGATCCCACTTTAGATAACTCTGTTGCAGTTTCAAATATCCCGCTAGCCGCTTCATGAGTTGCTTTGTAATCCGCTGTTATAAAGGTTCCCAGGCCATTTTTCAGGCGGGCATTATTATCCAGGAGCATGGTCATTTTAGTATCCATGTCCGGGGTGGAAATGGCTATACCTTCTACGCTGGTTTTTGTAGCGCTTTCACTGATGGTGAGTTTAAAGCCCTGCAGTTCCAGGGTACAGGAGTATGTTTTTGACCCGTCGGATTCTGTTTTAATAAGATTTTCTTTAAGTGATGACAACTGTTTTTTGTTGGCTTTGCTGACGAGTATACTCAACTCACTGAAGAACTTTTCGCCCACGTCACCAGCATCTTCCGGGAAGCGTGTAAAGCTTCTAAGAATTAGATCCGTATCATAATTAAACTGGATGTCTTTAAGTTCTTTAAGTTCGGGATGCGTTATAAAAAGGACGACGAGAACTTTAGTGTTATTCTTATTCAGTGGCACTAATATTATATTGATTTTTGAGCCATCGGCATTCGTACCTGTTATCCGCTGGCCTATTTCGCTGCGGGGGGCATTCCCATCAGTACCTAAAAAGTATCTTGTTTCAAATGTTGGGACAGTTGTCCCGTTACTCTGCGATTTCTCTATGATGCTGCCCCAGTCTTTCAGGCTTGTCAGCCGTTCATTAGATTGTTTTAGCACGACAATTTCGTTTTCAACATTCTTGCCATCGGAAAAACTAACGCCATCTTCTGATGGTGTAACTTTATAAGTCTTGGGAAGGCAGACGGCAAAATCATCATCCGGGTCCGTATATTTAGTTTGAAAAGGAAGGCAGCCATCTTTTGCCGTGCTACCCGACTGGCAGAAACTACTTAGCGAAAAAAAATTTAAAAATAATACAAGTATTAGTTTCATAAAATTAGTTTTGTGTTTCGCTAAGATGCCTCAAAACCCGCTATTATAAAGTGTGAAAAAAGTAGTAGGACGTAGGTTAGGCTTAACTTTTTGTATATAAGAAGGGAGCCATTATTGTTTAAATTAGGGTTTGGGAGATACTTTAGGTCTTATAACGAAGCCTGTTTAGGTAATTGTTTATATTCTAAAGGTTGTTCTGAAAACCATAAAAAACCGGGTAACTTCATTCACAACTTTAATCAGGGATTATTTTCAAGTTGTTTTAATTTGTTCCTCGCCTCTTCATAACCGGGATAAATTTCCAGGGCTTTTTTGTAGTATTTAATCGCATCTTGTTTTCTATCCATGGCAAGGTAAATATTGGCCATTGTAACCATCACTAAATCACGGTTCGGAAATGCTTTGGCATTATTTTCCGAAATAATCCTGGCGTCGTCATATTGCTTCAATGTTTGTAATTGCTCGGCAATATAATTCATAGATATCCAGTCTACGTAGTAATGGGCCGTATCAACTTGCAAGCGATTAAATTCCTGAACAGCTGCCTGGGCGCCCTTTTTGCCTAACGTGTTTTCAACCACTTTATGTATAGGTTTTTTCAGGTAAACCGGTTTATTAAATAATACCCTTCCGAGGTTTTCTGTTATGCCGAAGAAGTCGGTTGGCGCTGCATTACACAGGATGATGATGACGCTGTTATTGGATGGGATACGTCTGAAAAAAGCTAAAAAGCCTTCTGTGGTTCCTAAATGAAAATTTGATTCAACACTATCTGTTGCGGTGTATTTAAACATTTTATTAAACCAGCCATAGCCATATTGTGCTGGTCTTATTCCCGGTGTAAACATTTCTTCCGTCAATTCTTTATTTAATAAACTGTTATCAGAAAGTGCGAGGTGAAATTTGAAGAGGTCACCCACGGTTGAATAGATATCCCCGGTACCCATGGTATTTGATTGGTCACGAAAATCAGCGCTTGTATATCCACCCAAACTGTAATCATATCCGGAGGCTCTTTTGGGTATTACCTGGGTGTGAAAATAGGAGCCCGAATTACTCATGCCGGTCTTATCAAAAATATCATCTTTCATAAGTTGTGCATACGTCTTGCCAGTAACCCTTTCCATAATATAGCCCAGCGTAAAATATCCCCAGCTGCTATAAGAATATTTCGTTCCCGGTTCAAATGCCAGGGCAGAGTCCATAAATATTTTTAGGTATGCTTCTCTGGTAAAATGCTGGCGGCTGATGCGTGGGAAAAAATCATTTATGATATCATAGTTCTGAATGCCGGAGGTATGATTTAATAATTGCCGGATGGTAACCTTCGCAGCAGGTTTATTTAAAAATTCAGGCAGGTAATATGAAATGCTTTTACTGGCTTGAATTAATCCCTTTTGGATTTGAATCAGCATCAGCACGGCTGTGAGCGGTTTGGATACGGACCCCAGCATAAATTTAGTTTCCACGGTGTTAGGAATATTCCACTCCCGGTTTGCCAGGCCGAAAGCTGACTGGTAAATAATTTTCCCCTTCTCCGCCACCAGCACCGCACCATCAAACATATTATAATTATGATAAGTCTTCATGATATTAGCCATTTTCTTACCCTTATCCTGCGCCACACCTTCCGGTGATATCAAAAAGAGTAAACAAGTAAAAAGTAAAAAGTATTTCATGTATAAATTTTTAAATGTAATAGTGAATTTTTACAGATCAGGTTGTGTTGAGGGCAGGTCAGCAGAAGGGCCCGGAGCTAAAGGAAGTGTTACCTGTTAGCACGTTTTACCACCATATAGAGCATAGAGAAATTCGTTATAGCTAAAAATAACATGGGAATCTTTCTCCAAATCAAATCGGTGGATATGAGCTTTTCAATTAATTCAGCGGAAAATGCCTGGTCGAGTTTTACCTGGATAGGAATCTGAACAGTGATGGTAGATATAAGTGTAATTAAATTAAATAACAAGGCTACAAAAACTAAATACCTTGGGACAGCAATGGGTCGATACCAGATTAAAAGTATTTGAGGAATGAAAGACAGGAAGAAGAATATGACGAACAAGGGAATAATAAAGGCACTATCCACCTGGTGAAACTTAGGAAATTCTTCTGCACCTACCATGCGCCATGTTTTATAGGCTACAAGAGAATTTACAACGCCGCCGCCGAATACATAAAAGGAAAGAAAAATATAAATTGTAAATATTATACCGGATATTTTATTCTTATTATTCATGGTATGTTTTTAAAAGTTTCCATAAAAGAAAGTTGTTTTTTGCCTGCCGTAAAACATGCCTGCAAACGAGGGAGATTGGTAAAGTAAATATCAAAATTAATTTTGATATTATTATAGGGTATTTTTCCGGTGCACGTAAATTAATAAAGGGTCGGAAGGTTAGCCAGGGGCTGTTTCGGCACGAATTTCAAAATCTACATGCTCTTTCGTAAATTAAAACAGAGGGGTAACATCATCCCCAAAAACAATGATGCTTATTTTCATCTACCAATTTTATAAATTCTTTAATTGATTTAACTATTGGTTTGGGATCATAGCTATGCCATTTTAAATCTGCACGCATCCAAAAAACTTTCCAATGATTTTTTGTTTTGACAAAGGTCGTCTTTGCTACATAGATTTCTTGTATTTCTTCTGGCTTGTCCCATCGTGGCCTTATCTCAAATACAATAATACTTTGTTCCACAATTTTGTAGGAGATGTCCAGTTGAGCCCTGATGTGTGCAGGTGGCCTCCTCCGGGCAATGAAATTCTCCATTGCTTCTATAATCTCCAGCGTTTGTAAAATATCTATGGCCAAGGGTATTTATTTTTATTTTTTTGGTCTTTAATTTTTATATGTCGTCGAGGCTTATCATAAATTGCGGCAACGAATAAGTTATAATAACCTTCAATCAGGCTCCTTATATTTCTTGCAATAACGAAAGTTTTGTTTATTAGCGGTTCGTTGCTATTGTCTCGTCATCAACGTATTCTAAAATGTCACCAGGCTGGCAGTCTAAAGCTTTACAAATGGAGTTTAAAGTGCTAAAACGAATCGCTTTTGCTTTTCCTGTCTTTAAGATGGAAAGATTAGATAATGTCAATTCAACTCTTTCAGAAAGTTCATTCAGAGAAATTTTCCGCTTTGCCATCATTACGTCTAAGTTTACAATGATTGACATAGGTTATACAGTTAAATCATTTTCGTTTTGAATGTCTATCCCTTTTTTGAAAATAGTCGATATAATATATATAACAGCTGCCATCAAAATAAATGCCTGACCGTCTGCCCAAAACTGGTTTAATTTGTCGGTCGCAATCCCATGATGCATTAAATTTTTTGCTGACTGTCGGGCCAAGAAACTTAAAAGCCCTATAGAAAGCGTATAATAACTAATCAGTGTTATTTGTCTTGAAACAAAGCTGTTGAAAGGATTCGACAAATCCATTTTGCTCAATAGTATGATGACTTTATAAAATAGCACAGCTTTTAAAATAGAGATAAACAGTATAAAACTATACATACTAAAAAACGCCCATTTATTACTTTTATACATTTCACTCAAGTCCAACTTTTGATAAAGATTTTGTACAAACTCAGGTTTGTAGAGACTGAAAATAAAATTGACTATCAAGCCCCCGGCTTCAATGCATAAGCCAACAAATATGA
>JBDSWG010000175.1:0-22362 GCA_039926825.1 Ferruginibacter sp. | reverse complement strand
TCGTAGGATTTGGGCCTACGAGATATTTGTTTTCAGGATTTACTGGTATACAACTGGCTGGCCACAGCACGGTTAAAGAATCTAAAGTATAAGTTGTATCTGTGCCAATTACCATCTTAAACCGGTATTGAATATTACCTTCATTCTGAAGTACTACCGGATCTGCATACACGAAGTTCTGAAGGCTGAAATTACTGCCCATAGCTAAAGGGGGTAAGGAAGTGAAAACAGTTTCCAGGGGAAGTTTTCTTTCCACGATAAGCTGCATGCTGTTATCTGTCTTAATGGCCAGGGCCAGTTCAATTTTGCAATTGTTCAATGTAGCTTGTTTGGAAAATGTTATGCGCTGAAGCATTACAAAAGCTTTTTTTACGTCAGGAATGCCGTAGCCTACACGATTATCAGGCGCAGTATATTTAGTAGCAGATTTTTCCAGTGTTTCTATTATAGTCATATTATTTACTTCCGGAAAGGCCTGCCAGAGACAAGTAGCAATACCTGCCATATTTGGGCAGGCGAAGGAAGTGCCGTTTCCATATACTGGTAAACCATTGGAAGTATTGGCCACGGCCGTGCGCACACCCACAGAAGCAACACCAGGTTTAATTTGACCATCGCTGCTGGGCCCATAACTGCTAAAGCTTCCTATATTTCCCAACGTATCTACAGCGCCAACTGCTAAAACACTGTCCGCATCAGAGGGTGTGATAATGTAATGCCATGCACTGTTACCTTCATTGCCGGCTGCTACAACATTCAATATGCCTTTTTTAGCTGCATAATCTGCTGCACGTGCACTGATGGTGGTATTGCCATTCATGTCAGCATATGTGTAATTAAGCGCAGGATTATCAAACTGCGAATATCCCAATGAAGTAGAGGTGATGTCCACACCCAGGCTGTCTGCTCTTTCCAGCCCGGCTGCAAAATTTTGTTCTTCTATAGGGTATTCACTGGCCACATCTTCAGTACGGTACAGGTAAAAAGAGGTTTTAGGTGCCGTGCCTACAAAAACGCCGGGCAGGTTGGCGGCTATAATACTCAGGCACTGCATGCCATGAGAATTATCTTCATCTACACTGGCGTTATTTTCTACAAAATCCCAGGTACCTAGTACCCGGTTTTGCAGGCGCATACTATCAAAAGTAGGCAGGCTGAGGTAATGATAAAAACCGGCATCAAGAACAGCCATGTGCATGCCTTCCCCACGGAAGCCATGGTTATGAAGGAAGTCCCCATTATGAATTTTCACCTGGCCATTGCTGGCTCCGTAATTATAATATCCATTAGCATCAGCCGGGTTAGTAGGGCCCTCAGGCAAAGGCGCCGGGGAACTACCTGGCATATCTAATTTCTTGTTAACCAGTTCGGGGGAAGGCGTTGCGAAAGGCGCTATGGCTATGGTGCCGGCCACAAATGTAAAACTGTTTATTTTATTCAATGCTGCAGCATCAGTGGTTTGTATTAAAACCTGGTTCAGCCATTTTGATGTGTTGAGAATTATAACGTTACCGGCTAAACGAATACTGTCCAGGTAGCGCTGTGTCACCGGAAGGTCAGTAGAATCTACCGCAATATTATACCGTGTACGGCGCTGTATTGCCCGCTGGCTTAAAAACTGTGACGGGGTGGTTATAGAAAAATTATTGAAAGATTTATTTTTTAGCCGGACGATATATTTATTTAGCTGGGCATCTGCCACTAAAGAAAGCACAAGTATAAATAAGGAAAGCAGGCATGCAGTTTTTTTCATCAGGTAAACTTTATTTTGTAAAAGTAAACGAATAGGCGCAAAAAAAGTTGCGGGCTAGTTTGCATCATAAGCCCATCTGACCCAGGTAGCACCCCAGGTAAAACCGCCGCCAAAAGATGCCAGTATTAAATTATCTCCTTTATGAAGTCTCGTTTCCCAGTCTGCCAGGCACAAGGGAATAGTAGCTGCGGTTGTGTTGCCATACTTTTCAATGTTGATCATCACTTTTTCCCTCGGCAGGTTCATCCGGTTTGCCGTTGCATCTATGATGCGCAGATTGGCCTGGTGTGGCACTAGCCAGGCTATATCATCTGCCGTTAAATTATTCCTTTGCATTAATTCATAGCTGATATCTGCCATACCCTTTACCGCAAATTTAAAAACATATTGTCCTTCCTGGTAGACATAATGCTCCCGCGCCATTAATGTCTCTACAGTTGCTGGTTTTACGGAACCACCAGCTTTCATATGTAAATGTTTCACCCCGCTGCCATCGCTCCGCAGCAAGCTATCTTTTACACCATTTTCGCCGTTTCCCGGCTGTAACAAAACGGCACCGGCACCGTCGCCAAATATGATACAGGTTGTTCTGTCAGAATAATCCACAATGCTGCTCATTTTATCTGCGCCTACTATAATAATATTTTTATATCGACCGCTTTCTATAAAAGAAGCCCCCATGGTGAGGGCATACAAGAAACCGGAGCAGGCGGCACCCACGTCAAAACTAAACGCATTTCGAATGCCTGTTTTATCGCAAATAATATTGGCCGTAGCGGGGAAAGTCATATCCGGGGTAACAGTTGCACAAATAACACAATCGATTTCATTAGCAGTAATGCCTTTTTTTTCAAATAGAATTTTTACAGCTTCTGCTCCCATATCACTGGTTCCTAATCCTTCACCTTTCAATATCCGCCTTTCTTTAATACCTGTCCGGGATTGTATCCATTCATCATTCGTATCTACCATGGATTCTAATATTTTATTAGTCAACCTGTATTCCGGAACATATCCACTCACGGCCGTAATTTCTGCAACGGGTTTTAGCATATCAGAATAATTGAATAATTATTATTTTAACTATGAAGTGGTCAAATTTAAGTGAATTATTGATCATGATTATTTTATGATTTAGGGTCATAAAATATCCTTATTTTCGCTAACTGAACTAACGCAGACTATGTACGCATACCTTGAAGGAAGGTTTACATATAAAAGCCCGGCCATGTTGTATGTAGATGTAAATGGCATAGGGTATGAGGTACACATCAGCCTGAATACTTATAGCGCAGTTCAGGGCCTGGATAAAGGTAAATTATATACCTGGCTGCAGGTGAAAGAAGATGGACATGTGCTTTTTGGTTTTTCTGACAAGGAAGAAAAGGAGATTTTTTTACAGTTGGTAAGTGTTTCGGGTGTTGGTGCAGCAACTGCCAGAATGATGTTGTCTTCATTGCGACCCCAGGAAGTTATCTCAGCAATAGTACAGGGAAATGTTAGGCTGCTGGAAAGTGTAAAAGGAATAGGGAAGAAAACAGCTGAAAGACTCGTACTGGAACTGAAAGATAAAATTCAAAAACAATCTCCACTGAATGATCTGAATATTAATGTTGCCGGCAGCATACAACAAGATGCCCTGACGGCGTTAGTAGCTTTGGGAATATCCCGGCAAATTGCTGAACAGTCTATAAACAAGATAATCCGTACTGATCCGGCAACATCACAATTAGAAGAATTAATTAAAAAAGCCTTAAAAGCCATTTGATAAAATTTCTACCTTAACCTAATTTACCGGATGTTGCTTATAAGAAAGTCGATTGTATCCCTGATTGCAATTTTTACCCTGGCTTTGGTATTCTCTATGACGAGTGCCATGGATAGCGGTAGCTTGCCTACCGATGCAGGAAATAAACCAGATACGGTACCCAACCAATTACCTTACCCCATCTACGATTACCGCGGAGACGCTATGAGTAATCCGAATCGTAATCCTTATGATCTTCAATACCCCTCTAATTATAATGATTCTGTAGTTTACGATGCTATAACCCGCCGTTATATTGTTTATGAAAAAATTGGTTCAAAATATTACCGCACGCCTTCCACATATAGTTTTGAAGAGTTCTGGGCCATGCGTAACAGGCAGGCAGAAAGGGAATATTTCCAGCGCCGGGCAAATACTACCAGCATCCTGAACAGGGGTAAATTTTTGAAACCTAAGCTTTCTCTTTCAGATAATCTTTTCAACCGCCTTTTTGGGAATGGTAAAATTGATATTACCCCGCAGGGAAATGTAGATATAACAGCCGGCTACCAGGGCCAGCGGACTAACAACCCCACATTACCCGAAAGAGCCCGCAAAAGTGGTGGGCTGGATTTTAATATGAATGCCCAGGTGAATGTAAATGCCAACATAGGTGATAAACTAAAATTTCCAATCAATTATAATACGCTGGCTAACCTGGATATGGAAAACCAGTTAAAACTGGATTATTCAGGTAATGATGATGAAATTTTGAAAAGATTTGAAGCCGGTAATGTAAGTTTTCCCTCGCGGAGTACGCTTATACCGGGAGCACAACAGCTTTTTGGTATTAAAACACAATTGCAGTTTGGTAAATTATATATCTCTACGGTACTGGCCAACCAAAAATCCCAGCGCCAGAGTGTTAACCTGCAAGGTGGCGCTGCTGCCCAGCCTTTTGAAATTAAAGCAGATGAGTACGAAGAAAACCGCCACTTCCTTGTCGGGCAGTACTTCTACAATAACTATAATAAATTTATGCAGAACTTGCCGGCTGTTATAAGCCCGGTTCAGATTCTGCGAATGGAAGTCTGGATTACCAATCGTAACGGTACGCCTACGGAAACACGTGACATTGTAGGCCTGATGGATTTGGCTGAAACGCATCCTTTTCGTCAGCCGCCTACCATCACACCTTTAACGGGTTCTGAAAACCCATCTAACAATAATAATGATTTATATAGCCGCGTCATCAGTCAGCCTGATGCACGGAATCCGGCGCAGGTTTTCACTAACCTGACGGCACTTGGGCTTCAACCCGTACAGGATTTTGAAAAAACATTTGCACGTAAACTGGATTCTACTCAATATACTTTCAACCGCCAGGTGGGAAGTTTGTCATTGAGCCAGCCTTTGCAACCGGACGAAGTACTAGGCGTTGCTTACCAGTATTCTTATAACGGTAAAATTTTCCAGGTGGGAGAGTTTTCCCAGGATGTGCCGCCAGACAGTAGTACCGCCACCCAGAAAGTATTATTCCTGAAATTATTAAAAGCTACTTCCCAGCGGCCGGCATTGCCTATCTGGGATTTAATGCTCAAGAATGTATATACAATCGGCTACGGTATTCTTACACCAACTGATTTTAAACTAGATGTTTTGTACCAGGAACCTGGTCTGGGAGCTAAGCGTTATGTACCATTTGGTGACAAAAACCAGGGCGCTCCCATTATCTCTCTCATCAACCTGGATAGGTTAAACAGCCAGTTGGATCCTCAGCCCGACGGCGTTTTTGATTACGTGGAAAATTTTACGGTGGTTTCAAATTATAGCCGCGTTATCTTTCCGGTATTGGAGCCTTTCGGGCGTGACCTCGCGAAAAATGTATATACCACTATTCCGCCCAATGTAAGGGATACATTATATTATGCCCTCTATGATTCTATAAAAGCGGTAGCACAACAGTTTCCGAATCTTAACCGGTACGTATTGAAAGGTACGGCTCGTACGTCCGGGTCTGCAGACATTAGTATAGGCTTTAATATTCCACGGAATTCTGTAACGGTAAGTGCCGGCGGAAGAACGCTGCAGGAAGGCTTGGATTATGATATTAATTATGACCTCGGAACTATACGCATTACGAATCAGGCGATATTAAATGCCGGTTTGCCGGTACAGGTAAATTTTGAAAATAATGCCAGCTTCGGACTGCAACAGCGATCTTACCTGGGACTACGGTTAGATTACCTGGTAAAGAATACCGAGAAATATCAATTGTCAGTTGGGGGTACATTGGTCAGGCTAAGTGAGCGGCCTTTCTTTACCAAAGTAAACCTGAATGAAGATCCCATAAGAAATGCTATGTATGGCATTGATGCAAATTTCCGCAAAGATGTGCCGCGCCTGAGCAAATGGCTGGATAAATTACCTTTTTATAGTACAACAGCGCCTTCTACTTTAAATGTATATGCTGAAGGTGCCATGCTGAAACCTGGTCATGCTCCCCAGATTGGAAAGGGCAACAACGGCGTTATTTATATTGATGATTTTGAAGGCAGTAAATCAGGTATTGATTTACGCTTTCCACCTATCAGTTGGGCATTAGCGAGTACGCCTTACCGTGCGACTAATCCTAACACCGGCGCAATTCTTTTCCCGGAAGCAGAATTGAATAATAATTTGGATTATGGTAAAAACCGGGCAAAAATTGCCTGGTACCAGATAGAGCAGACCTTGCAGCAATATAAAGGGCCCAATAATCCCCTTGGCGATAATTCCCGCCTGCTGAGTGATCCGCGCTTCCGGCTGGTGTATCAAAAAGAAATTTTCCCTCAAAGGACGACCGGTTTTGGTGAAAGCCAGCTTGTCACATTTGATCTGGCTTATTATCCAACGGACAGGGGGCCTTATAATTTCGTTAGTAACATCACAGATATAAATGGTAATGGTAAATTATTAAATCCCAAAAAACGCTGGGGTGGTTTAATGCGAAACATTGACCAGACTGATTTTGAAACGAGCAATATTGAATTTATTGAATTCTGGTTACAGGATCCTTTTATTGATCATGAAGGAAATCCTACGGCAAGTAGTTCTACCGGGGGTAAGTTATATTTCAACCTGGGAAATATTTCTGAAGATGTATTAAAAGATGGCCGCCGTTTTTATGAAAACGGGTTGCCCACACCTAATGCACCTTCTCCTACTGATACGACGGTCTGGGGAAGAATTCCGCGAAATCCTATTCAGGTGACCAATGCCTTCAGCAACCTACCGGAAGATCGGGTTTACCAGGACGTTGGTTTTGATGGATTAAGTGATACAGCTGAAGCTGCCAAAAGGCAATCCTACCTGGCTTCACTTGCGGCTAATTTTGGTATAAACTCAAAAATTTACCAGGATGCCCAGAAGGATCCTTCAGGCGATAATTACCGGCACTATCGTGATGCCGCTTTCGGTATAAATGATGGCATCAGCCGGTATAAAAATTTCAACGGCCCGGATGGTAACTCACCCATTTCTGATGGCGGCCAGTTTTCTACAGCAGCCACACTTTACCCGGATGCAGAAGATCTTAACCGGGACAATACATTGAGCGAAACCGAAGAATATTTTCAATATATAGTGGATTTAAAGCCGGCCAATACACCGGAAATGAATAAGGGTGGCAATTTTATAGTAGATAAGAAAGTAGTGCCCGTAAACCTGGCCAATGGCGGTTCCCGCAATGAAACATGGTACCAGTTCCGTATTCCTATTGGAAGTTATAATACCAAAGTGGGTAATATCCCGGATTTCAAATCCATCCGGTTTATAAGGATGTTTATGACGGGTTTCGAGGATTCTGTTGTAGCCCGTTTTGCTACTTTACAACTTACCCGGAATATCTGGAGGAAGTTCCAGTATAAGCTGGATACCACTGGCCAATACAACCCACCTTCTGCTATTCCATTTAATGTGGGTGCCGTTAATATTGAAGAAAATGATAAGCGCACGCCATTGCCTTACCGCACACCGCGGGACATTGAGCGGGTGCAAACTCAAAGTAATAACGGTGTAAACCTGTTGCAGAATGAGCAGGCCATGACCTTGAACTTCTGCAATTTAAAACTGGGAGATGGTAAAGCTGTATTCCAGACTTTTGCCAACCGCGATCTTCGGCAATTTGGAAAGCTCTCTATGTATATACATGCAGAGAATGCTGAATTTCCACCCAACACATTTGCAGACAAAGACCTAACTGCTGTCATACGCATTGGTGAAGATTTTGTAAATAATTATTATGAAATCCGCATTCCACTCATCAATACTCCGCTTACGGCGGCAAGCCTGGGGCCTGATACCGATGAGTATAACGACAGTTTGTGGAACCCCCGCAATTCCCTTGATCTCTACCTTCAGGATCTTACCAAATTAAAGCAGCAAAGAAATATAAATGGTGGATCACTAGTACAGATGTACAGTGAGGCACAGCCTAACGGTCAAAAGTATGGTGTGATTGGAAATCCAAACCTGGGAGAAGTAAGGGGAATATTAATTGGCGTAGAAAATACGAAGTCACCGGCAGCCTGCGGAGAAGTTTGGGTAAATGAACTTAGGCTGTCTTCCCTCGATGAAAGAGGGGGCTATGCGGCCCTAGCACGTGCAGATGTAAACCTCGCGGATTTGGGAACTCTATCAGTTTCAGTAAATGGTCATACCAACGGATTTGGAACACTGGAGCAGAGAGTAAACGAGCGCTACCGCGATAACTTTATGCAGTTTGATGTAGCGACTAACCTGGAATTGGGCCGCCTCCTGCCTAAAAAGGCAGCCATGAGTATTCCTTTTTATGCCAGCTATTCTCAATCTCAAAGCACACCAGAATATGATCCTTTTGATTTAGATATTAAACTGAAAGATAAACTCGGCGTAGCCACGGCTGCTGAAAAAGATTCTATACGTACGGCTGCTGTAGATTTTACATCTGTTAAGACGGTCAATTTTACCAACGTTAGAAAAATAAAGACGAACGATAAAAAGCCAAAGCTGTACGATATTTCTAATATTGACCTGAGCTATTCATATATCAATACCAGCAGCCATAGCCCACTTATAGAATATAATGATGTAACAAGGCACCGGGGAGCAGTGGGCTACAATTTTGCAACGCAACCAAAATATATTGAGCCATTCAAAAATATTTTCGGTAAATCTAAAACGCATTGGTTTGATTTAATAAAAGATTTTAATTTTAATTATATGCCGAGCCAGCTCAGTTTCCGGGCAGATTTGTGGCGGCAGTTTGGTGCTATTCGCCCGCGGAGTATTGGCACATCTAAGTATGTAATACCGGAGACTTACGATAAATTCTTCGTGTTCCAGCGGGACTACATTGCCCGGTGGAATTTTACCCGTTCCCTGGCATTTGATTATACGGCCACCAATAATTCCCGCATAGATGAACCCTTTGGCCGCATAGATACAAAGGAAGAGAAAGATTCAGTAATTAGAAATTTATTAAAAGGCGGAAGGAATACCTTGTTCAATCAAACAGCAGCCTTCTCATATACTTTACCTACCAGCAAACTTCCATTACTAGACTGGACAACGGTGAACCTGAAATACCAGGCAAATTATCGCTGGATTGGGGCCTCCCGCCTGGCAGTAGAGCTGGGTAACTTCCTGGAGAATGGTCAGCAAAAAGAGGCCACCGTACAATTGGATTTTAGCCGGCTTTACCAAAAATCAAAATGGCTGAAGCAACTCGATGTTCCAGGAAACCCTGATGATCGTGAAAAATGGCGCAACAGGGTAACGAGAGTAACGGATAGCGTTACCCTAAAAGATGGCCGTCGAGTTTTGAGAACCCGTAAGGTAGTGGACAAAGCTGCCGTTCCCTACGTGCCTACCATACCTAAAGTATTTGGAAAATTACTGACGAGCCTGAAACAGGCAAATATTTCTTTCAGCGAATCTGCTAACACAAGGTTGCCGGGTTATATGGATAGTACACAATACTTCGGTCAGAATTTCAAGAGTATGGCCCCAGGCTTCGACTTTATTTTGGGACGACAACCAGATACTTCCTGGCTTAATCGCAAAGCTGCGCAAGGCCTGATTACAAGAGATACGAATTTTAATTATCTCTTCCAGCAGAATTTAGATCAGCGTATAGCCGTAAGCGCTACCCTAGAGCCCGTACGTGATTTAAATATTTCTCTGAACATGACGAAGTCATTCAGCAAAAATTATAACGAAACTTTCCGCTACATAGATACTTCAGGTGGTATGGACCGTAAGTTTATGCACCTTAATCCTTATGCAGGTGGTGGTTTTGATGTGTCTTATATTGCTTTCAAAACTTTGTTTGGAAAGTATGACCCGAATCGTGTTTCAGAAACCTTTAAAACTTTTGAAGCCAACCGGATAATTTTATCTGAACGCCTGGGTAAACAAAATCTTTATAGCCAAACTCAACTCGCCAATGGCTATTACTATGGATATAATAAATATGCTATAGACGTACTGATACCTTCATTCATTGCAGCTTATACCGGCCAGGATCCCACATCTGTACCGCTGATTAAACAAAACAATGCTAACCTGAGGTCAAATCCGTTCCGGAATATTATGCCTAAACCCAACTGGAAAGTGGATTATACCGGCCTGAGCAGGATTAAAGGGTTGGATAAAATATTCACCAATTTCAATGTATCGCACGGGTATAATGGTAACCTGAGTATGAATGGATTTACTTCGGCCCTTCTCTACCAGGATGTTTCCAATCTTGGTTATCCATCATTTTACGATTCTATTTCCAACAACTTTATACCATTCTTCCTGGTTCCTAATGTAAGCATACAGGAGCAGTTTGCACCCTTGATTGGCTTTGATATGATGTTTACCAATCAATTGCAGGCACGTTTTGAATATGCAAAAAGCAGGACATTGAGCCTCAGTCTTTACGACTTCCAACTGAGTGAAACCCGCAGTACGGAATTTATAGTCGGCATGGGATACCGTAAACGTGGTTTACCCATTCTTTTAGGACTCAAGTTGCCAAAATTCCTGAGTAAAGAAGGTGGCAGCAAACTGGATAATGAAATTAATTTCCGATTGGACTTCAGGATAAGGGATAATGTAACGGCTAATAGCCGCCTGGACCAGGACAATAATTTTGCAACCGGGGGTAGTAAAGAAATTACCATCAGCCCTACGATAGATTATTACCTGAATAACCGCATTAATCTTAAATTGTATTTCGACCAACGCCGCGTGAAGCCGTATGTTTCCAGCAGTGCTCCTACGGTAAATACAAGGGCCGGCGTGCAGGTTCGTATATCCCTGGCGCAGTAATTATAAGTAGAAATACAGGTAGTTTATAAGTTTGATAAAAAGCTGATAACATTAGTCACCATTCATTAGAGTGGTGATTTTTTTCATTCTTTTATCCTAATAGCCACTAAATATATAAGATAAAGAATTATATAATTACGCTCTCTGCTCTTGTGTTAAGAGGTAATAATAGATAGAACAGAAATGAACCTTCAAAAGATTCTCTTAGCCGGTGGTAAATTTTCTTAATAGGCAAAAAGTAAAGCTAAGTCTAATCTTTATGGTTTCTGTGAATAGCTTACTATTTACAAGAATTTGATGGGGTGGGGTGCGAAAGGTATATGGAGTGAAAAGCGTTCAGGCACTACCGTTAGTAGGGAATGAATGAATGAATGTAGTGTTTTAACTAACGGCTAAGTGACTTAATGACAAATGCCTAATGACGCATCGTCTTAATGACAAATTACGAAGCAGGATTATTAGTCGCCGAAGGCGGCACCGGTTTTACTCTTTTGAGCAACATAACATAACCACATAAATCTTTTTTCTTCTTCTTATTTACCTGTACGGGCTTAATCATGTGGTATTCTGTAAATTTAGGAATATAGTTGAAGGTGATGATATTAGCATTATCGTCTTTAGCAAGATTCTTCTCATAGATAATCTGCTTTTCATTCCAGTCGAACATACGCACCTCAAATAATTTTGAAGTTATATCTCCTATAAAAATGAACTGGTACCAGGTTCCTTCTTTTAATGGAACTATCACTGGCATTTCATATTCACTTTCCATGGTCATGGATGCTTCTTTGACCATTACGAAACCTTCGGAAAACAGGGCTTTTTTAATGCTGTCTGCCTGGTGGCGAATATTTTCGTCTATGCAGGGTTTCTGACGCACAACATCCTGGGCCGGACATATTAGAGATGAAAATGCAGATAAAACTGTAAGGAATATATAGTTTTTCATGTGTTGCCAGATAATGGATGGCTTCGGAAGTGCAGGGATCCGGAAGCAAATTCATTACATAAACGGTTTCAATAATTTAATATTGTGCATTAAAAATACACCCAAATTTGAAAATGATTTCTTAAAGAGGAAGCATTAACACACACTTCACTTTAAGGATTTTTATTGTAGTAAAATACATTGGCCTGTTGCAGGCAGGTAATGGTAAGTTCGTTTATGCATGCATGTGGCGGAAGGTTAGCGCAAAACCATATTGTATCTGCTACATCTGCGCCCGTTAAGGGTTTAAACCCTTTATATGCTGCCCGGGCTTTGTCTTCATCTCCGTTAAATCGCACGAGAGAAAATTCTGTTTCTACGGCACCGGGATGTATGCCGGTAACTTTTATTCCTGCAGGCATAAGCTCAATACGCATAGCTTTTGTAATGGCATCTACGGCAAATTTGGAGGCACAGTAAACGTTCCCGTTTTCATACACTTCTTTACCTGCAATTGATCCGATATTTATAATATGCCCCGCAGGTGATTTTTTTACAAAAGGCAGAAAAGCCTTACTCACAAAAAGTAGTCCTTCCACATTGGTGTGCAACATAGTTTCCCAATCTTCCAGGTCGGCATCTTCAAACGAAGCTTTTCCCAATGCCAACCCCGCATTATTAATTAACACGTCTATTTTTTGCCAATCTGAAGGCAGCATATCTGCTGCGGCAAAAACCTGTTCTTTTTCCTGCACATCAAAATCTACCGTTAAAACTTTTACCGGGAAATTTTTTTCCAGTTCGTTTTTCAAATCCTTTAACCGTTCTGCCCGCCGGCCATTAGCAATAATATTATAGCCGTTACGGGCAAAAATTTCTGCACAGGCTTTGCCAATACCAGACGTAGCTCCCGTAATGAAAACTGTTTTTTGCATAAAAATTATTCAAATGAAAATGGAATATTAACCCCCGCTATTCTTCATAAAATTTTACATTATGCTGGCGAAGAAAAGCTTTGATGGCCTTTACATGTATGCATTGACCCAGGTGTAAAAAAGCATAGTCACTTATTTTTTTTACACCGGTGTTTAGCATAATTTCTTTATCAATCATATCAAATCCCAGGTGCAGGTGTTTTGTACTGAATTGCATGCCATATACTAATCCTTTGTTGTCAAACAGCGGCCCGCCACTCTGCCCTTTAAGACCGGGCGTACTCATTTCAATTCCAAACAAACCTTCCTCCTGGTTCGCCAGGAAACGTGTTATCATGCCTTCTATGGGGAATCTTGGCGAAGAACTCACCCCTTCTGTGGTCCAGTGAATATCATCCTGCTCAGCGTTGTAAGCAAAATTTGTAAACTCCGGGAAAGGGAAACCCAGGCGGCAGAGAAATTTCCCCTGCTTCACATCATCATCATTTTTTAAAAAACGGGCAACTTCGGTATAAAACGTTTTGCCGTAACCGTTAAATTTAAGAATGGCCAGGTCCAGGGAAGGGTGGGTGTGCCACGTAAATCCCGACATGGTATCTACACAATCCACAAAATTATTTTTAACCTGCACAATACTTTCAGCAGTGTATTTATATTTTAATTCCAGGCCTTTGAGTAATTGCCGATGCTTATTGTCACTGCTAAAGGCCTGCCGCTCCTGTTTAAAAGCATTATAATTGTTGTTGATTGTATCTGCGCCAGCTAAAATATCCAGCACGTGTTTGCAGGTTATGGCATACCCTTCGTCATTTACAAAAAACAACGTGCCGGCACCTGGTAAAACCTGTTTTCCGCCATAGCTTCTCATAATGGAGTGCAGGGGCCGGGTAAAAGCTGCGGCTTTTTCTATCGCTTCTATAAACATAAATTTTCAATTTGATTTTTAAATGCCTGCTGCTGCTTCGGCATCCAGGTACCAGGACAAGTTACCACTTTCAGGATTAATATAAAGGGCAGGGTAACTGTCTTTATCTTTTTCATCACCCAGGATACGGGATACGATTTCGCTTTTTTCTTTTCCGGTTACAAGGAAAAAAATTTTATTAGCCTGGTTGATGAAATGACTTGTCATGCTGATGCGGTATTGATCCAGTTCTATAATGTATTCTTCCATCACTTTGCGGGTGATGTTATGCAATACCTGTGTATGTGGGAAAAGGGAAGCCGTATGTCCATTGGTTCCCAGGCCAAGCAATACTAGATCTAAACCCCCTTCAGGAATCATGGCAGATATAATTTTTTCATAATCAGCAGCAGCTTCCGGAGCCGGCTGTTTAGTATTTACCGCAAATACCTGGCTGGCAGGGATACTAACTTTACTTAACAAAACCTGTATGGCTGCTGAAGCATTATTTTGCGGGCTGTTTGCCGGTACATGCCGTTCATCTCCCCAGAATACAAACCATTTAGACCAGTCTATTTGCATTTCAAAAAAAGGGGTAGCCAATAAAGCATAAAGCCGGGCCGGCGTACTGCCCCCACTTAAGGCAATGGTAAACCTTCCCTTCCGGGAAATAAAATCGGCAGAAGTAGTAACAATTCTTTCTGCTACTTTTTTAAATAAAGCATCGTCGGTATCAAAAATTAAAATCCGGGTCATGATTATTTTTTATCAAAAGGCATAACAATCCAGTTATTACCATCGCGTGCTATCAATGCTTCTGCCGTATCCGGGCCTTCGTGCCCTGCATGATAATTGGGAAAATTCACCGAGGGATTAGATTCCCAGGTAGATAAAATAGGTGAAATAACTTCCCAGGCAGCTTCTACCTGGTCTGCCCGCATGAAGAGTGTAGCATCCCCTTCCATCACATCCAGCAATAAAGTTTCATAAGCTTCGGGCGTTCCGCTGGTATATGTATCACTGTAGTTAAATAACATATCTACAGGATTGAGTTGCATTTGCAGGCCTGGCCGTTTTGCCTGGAAGCGGATGCGGATGCCCATATCCGGTTGTATATTTAATATCATACGGTTAGGCTGCCAGTTTTCTGTGGCTTCATCCGGGAAAGATTGGTGGGGCACAGGCTTAAATTGAATAGTAATGACGGAAATGGATTCCTGCATCCTTTTGCCTGTGCGTAAATAAAAGGGTACCTGGCTCCACCTCCAATTGTCTATAAAAAATTTTATAGCGGCAAAAGTTTCTGTCGTAGAATCTTCCGGTACATCTTTTTCACTGCGATAGCCAGTAACTTTTTTCCCCTGTATCCATCCTTCTGCGTACTGACCCCGTACAGCATAAAGGTGCACATCCTCTTTTCTTATTTTCCGGATGGCATGTAGCACATCTGCTTTTTTATTTCTCACTTCATCTGCTTCAAAAGAAACTGGCGGCTCCATGGCTATGAGGCAAAGCAACTGCAATAAGTGATTTTGAACCATATCCCGCAAAGCGCCGCTGCCGTCATAATAACCGCCACGGCTTTCCACTCCCAGTTCTTCTGCTACGGTTATCTGCACATGATCAATATAATTGCGGGTCCAGATGGGTTCAAATAAAGCATTGGCAAACCGAAACGCCAGGATGTTCTGCACCGTTTCTTTACCGAGGTAATGATCTATGCGGTATAACTGGCTTTCGTCGTACACGGTTAACAGTGAGGCATTAAGTTTTTTCGCAGTTTCGAGGTTGGTGCCAAAAGGTTTTTCTATCACCAGGCGGCTATGCTCCCGGTCTTTGATCAATCCTTCGGCGGCCACTTTCATGGCTATGGGTTCAAAATATGAGGGCGGCACAGCGAGGTAAAAAATTTTATTTACCGGGCCTTCCTGTTTTGCTTCCAGCACAGCAATTTCTTTTTTCAGGTATTTATAAATTGCAGCTTTGCTGAAGTCTGCAGATTGGTAAATTATATTCTTTGCGAATTTATCCCACTCGTTTTTTTTTGTTTTGCCGCTGCGGGAAAATTTATCAATGCCTTCTTTTAACTTTTTTTGGTAAGCGGGTTGTGTCATTTCCTGCCGGCCCATGCCGATGATGGTAAAGTATTCCGGCAGCCACCCATCCAGGTAAAGATTATACAATGCTGGTAAGAGTTTACGCCAGGCCAGGTCGCCTGTGCCGCCAAAGATAGCTACTATGGTAGGTTGGGAAATTTGCTGATTTTGCATTATTGTATGGTTTCATTCCAGATGTTGTGAAATACACCGTCGCGGTCATTGCGTTCAAAAGTATGTGCGCCAAAAAAGTCTCGCTGTGCCTGCACAAGATTTGCCGGCAGCCAGGCACTGTGGTAAGAAGTGTAATAATTAAAGGCCGCAGAAAATGCAGGTACGGGTACACGTGAGTGAAGGGCAGCAGAGAGAAATTGTGTAAAGCCGGGCATGGCTTCACTCAACTTTGATGACATTCCATTATCCATCATAATATTTACTAAATTAGTATCCGCATCATATGCTTTCATTATATCTTCCAGCAGGCCGGCTCTTATAATACAGCCTCCACGCCAGATAGCCGCCACATCCCTTATGTTAGTTTCGAATTTATAAAAAGTTGAAGCTTGCTGCATCATGGCCATTCCTTGTGCATAACTGATAATATAGCCTGCATACAAGGCCTCTTCGGCAATTTTTTCAATGTCATTCGTACTCACTGCGGACGGGGCAGGCAGGCTGATTTTTTTTGAGGCTGCTACCCTTTCGGCTTTTAGCGCAGATAATATTCTCTGGGAGACTGCAGCATCTATTACCGGTATTGGAGATTGAACATTCATTGCATCCTGGCTCATCCAGGCACCGGTCCCTTTCTGGTGAGCAGTATCTAAAATTTTATCCACCAGGTAATCGGGCGTGTCTCCATCTTTTTGTTGGAATATAGCTGCTGTAATTTCTACGAGGTAGCCCTGCAGGCGTCCTTTGTTCCACTTATCAAACAGGTTATGTAATTGCTCATTGGTATACCCATTTTTCTTAAGCATGTGGTAGGTTTCTGCCAGCAACTGCATAAGCGCATACTCTATACCGTTATGTACCATTTTTACATAATGGCCGGCAGCCCCATGGCCCATATAAGCGGTACAAGGTTCTTCATTTACCTGCGCAGCAATAGCTTCCAGCATAGGCGCCAGGTGTCGGTAAGCTTCTTTATCTCCACCAGGCATAATGCTGGGACCGAAGCGGGCCCCGGTTTCCCCACCGGAAATACCAACTCCCATAAAATGGAAACCCAGGTCATCCAAAGATTTGATGCGTGCAGTTGTATCTGTAAAATGGGAATTACCACAGTCAATAATTAAATCACCTTTCGCCAGTAAAGGTTTTAAATCTCCAATTACATAATCTACAATTTTACCCGCGGGCACCAGCAACATAACCAGCCGTGGTGGCACAAGGGCTGTAACAAAATCACCAATATTTTCAAAAGCGGCAAGCGTATCATCCTTAACGAGTTTGTTCATAACGGCCACTTTGGTAGCATCCTTATCATATCCGGCCACCCTATATCCTTTGTCATTAAGGTTCAGCACGAGGTTACTGCCCATAGTACCTAATCCTATCATACCCACCTGGAAAGTTTTATTCATATCCATATTAATTGAAAGTGACAATTTACGATAAAAAGAATTCTTTCTTCTACTGCTATTTTCATGCACAATTTTTAGGCAATCATTGGAATAGAGAACCCTCTTTTGCGCCAGTCACCCTTAAAATTCGTATCTTCACAAACTTTCTTCCGGGTACATACCGGGAACATTTATATCAATAATCAAACAAGTGAAATGACAAATGAACAAGTAGAAAAATTCCTGGAGACGCAGCCTGCGAAGCCAGTACCTGTATTAATCAGCTTTAAATCACGCAATTCTTTTTCAGGGTTGTTTATAAAGACTTCAGATTTTGCAGAATTGAAAACAAAAAATTTCTGGCGTATTGTACCTGAAGCTAATATTGATAATTACAATAACACATCAGACAATAGCCTGGCCAGGATTTATAACGGAAGTGAATTTACCCGCCTTTCAGAAAATAAGTCGAAGAAAGCCAAATCATAAATTAAATTATGCTTCAAATAAAAAGCCCCTCAATAAGGGGCTTTTCAGTATCATTGAAATCAAACATTAACTCTTAGAAGCAATCGTCTTTGTTTTTACTTTCGTTTGTTTACCATCTTTAGATACACTGGTTTTAGTTTTTACACCTTCAGCCTTTGTTTTTGTATCTTTTGCAGGCAGTTTAGCATACTCTGCTTCGCTCAGTACAGTTCCTTTGATAGTGATGCTTTTTACTTCATCGACGCCAGCAAATTTTACAGTAAGATGCTTTTCGAATGCCCCTGGTGCAACTGCATTATATTTTGCTGATATTTCACCATCTTTCCCGGCAGCAATAGGAGACTGCGTATAGTTGCCTATTGTACAACCACAAGTTGGACTAGCAGATTCAATGATTAATGGTTCTGCACCAATATTAGTTACTTTGAAAGTAACTGTTTCAGGATTATTTTGCTTCAGGTTACCCATATCAATGGTTTCGCTGGCAAATTTTGCAACATCATCTGCTTTTTTCTGGGCTGATACAGCAAATGAACAGATCATCATAGCTGCGCCAAAGAATAATTTTTTCATCTTTCTTTTTATTATGGTTAATTAATTTTTTAATTCTGCAGCTGCCGGGCTTGCAGGAGCACTTTCTGCAGGTGTCTTCCAGACTTCACCTTTAATTGCGACCTGCTGGCTTTGAGTTCCATTGTAAGTAATAGTAATAAACTTTGTAAATGCACCTTCGGCAGCAGCATTATAACCAACAGTTATTTTACTTGTTGCGCCCGGGGCGATAAAAGCTTCTTTATCCCAAACAGGAGTTGTACATCCGCAACTTGCCTGAACATTGTCTAATTTAAGCGGCGTAGTGCCTGAGTTGGTTACTGCAAACTCAGTGGTAACCGGCTTTCCCTGTGGAATTTTTCCAAAGTCATGCTCTTTTACTTGAATATTAAGAACATCTGCTGGTTTCATTTCTTCAGAAGCAGCAGAAACAGCTACTGGTGAAACACTATTTTGAGCATAAGTGAATACTGAAAAAGCCGTAAAGGCTGTGAGAATAAATATTTTTTTCATTTGTGGTGATTTTGAAATTGAGGTCAAATATACAAAAACGTTTCATTACGTTATAAATTGTCAGGGATATGACAGATTTTTAACAATCACTAGAAATGAGGTAAATTTGCAGGATTATCTTATAATTATATATGAATAGTAACGATAGCCAGGCATTGAAAGAAGAACTCACTTTTGATACTTTTAGAAATGAAATTCTTAAAGATTACCGCATTTCCTGCGAGAGCCGGGAAGCCAGTCTTTTAGGGCGTAAGGAGGTGTTAACGGGCAAAGCTAAATTTGGGATTTTTGGAGATGGAAAAGAAGTGGCACAGTTGGCAATGGCTAAATTTTTTAAACCCGGAGATTTCCGGGCGGGATACTACCGCGATCAGACTTTTATGTTTGCCAGCGGGTTGAGCAGCGTAGAGCAGTTTTTTGCACAATTGTATGCGGATGCAGATATTGTAAATGAACCTTTCAGCGCCGGGCGCCAGATGAATGGGCACTTTGCCACCCGCTTTGTAGATGAGCAGGGGGATTGGCTACCCCTGGCGAATATTAAAAATGTCTCCAGTGATATTTCTCCTACTGCGGGCCAAATGCCGCGTGCTTTGGGACTTGCGTTTGCGTCTAAGTTTTTCCGCCAGGTACCCGAGACCCGGGAGCTAAACCAGTTAAGTGATAATGGCAATGAAATTTGTTTTTGCACTATCGGAGATGCTTCTACCAGTGAAGGGCATTTTTGGGAAACCATGAATGCTGCCGGCGTGCTGCAGGTTCCCCTCGCCGTATTTGTGTGGGATGATGGTTATGGAATTTCGGTTCCCAAAGAATTCCAGACAACAAAAGCCTCCATTTCAGATGCCCTGGCAGGAATGCAAAAAGAAGAAGACAGTAATGGTATAGATATTTATAAGTTGAAGGGTTGGGATTACGCGGGCATGTGCGAAACACTGGAAACAGCGATACAGAAAATCCGTGATACCCATACCCCCGCACTTTTTCACGTAGAGGAAATAACGCAACCGCAGGGGCACTCCACTTCGGGTAGCCATGAGCGTTATAAACTACAGGAACGCCTGCGTTGGGAAAAAGAATGGGACTGCCAGGTGCAGTTCCGGGAGTGGATATTATCCAATGCCCTGGCAGAGGAGGAAGAGCTGGCAGAAATAGAGCAACAGGCCATCATTCACGTAAAAGACAGTAAACAAAAAGCCTGGGAAAATTACTTACGTCCCCTGGTGGCACTACAACAGGAAGCCTTGCAAATACTGCAAACTGCATCTCAAAACCACGAAGAATTAAAAGTAATTACAACCACGCTGGCAGCTAATAAAATACCTATGCGCCGGGATATCCTGAAAACACTATATACTGCATTACACCTGGCAGAAACAGAAAGATTGCCTGCTGCAGATGCCCTTAGCTATTACTATAATGACTTACTGAAAACCAGTCGGGAACTTTATGACAGCCACCTGTATAATGAAGGCCCGAAGTCTGCGATGAAAGTGAACCCCGTGGCGGCCTGGTATCAAAAAGATGCGCCGCAGGTAAATGGATATGAAGTGTTGAATAAATATTTTGATGCCTTATTTGCCAGCAATAATAAAGTTGCCGCCTTTGGTGAGGACCTGGGTTTTATTGGTGATGTAAACCAGGGTTTTATGGGCCTGCAGGAAAAGCATGGCCGGCAGCGTATATTCGATACCGGTATTCGCGAACTTACCATTATGGGCCAGGGCATAGGCATGGCTCTCCGTGGCCTGCGGCCAATTGCTGAAATACAATACCTGGATTATTTATTATATGGTTTGCAACCGTTGAGCGATGATGTAGCCACCACGCATTTCCGTTCTGCCGGTCAACAATCAGTTCCGCTTATCGTGCGTACACGTGGCCACCGCCTGGAAGGCATCTGGCACAGTGGCTCACCTATGGGCATGATTATTAATGCCCTGCGGGGAATGTATGTGTGTGTACCCAGGAACATGACGCAGGCTGTAGGTATGTACAATACGTTGTTGCAGAGCAATGATCCCGGCCTGGTAATAGAATGCCTGAATGGCTACCGGTTGAAAGAAACTTTGCCGGGAAATCTTTTAGCCTATACCGTACCCTTAGGCATTCCCGAAATTATATTGGAAGGAGAAGATATTACCATAGTGAGTTATGGCTCTACCCTTAGAATTGTAACAGAAGCTGCTGAAGTGCTCACGACAGCAGGTACAAGTTGTGAAATTATTGATGTGCAGACGCTCCTGCCTTTTGATATTAACCATGATATTGTAAAATCGCTAAAGAAAACCAGCCGCATATTATTTGTAGATGAAGACGTACCCGGCGGAGCGGCGGCCTATATGTTTAACCATGTGATGGAAGTGCAGGGCGGTTACCGGCATTTAGATGCATCACCCCGCACCCTTACGGCGAAAGCCCATCGCCCGGGGTATGGCAGTGATGGGGATTATTTTGCCAAGCCTAATGTGGAAGATGTGGTGACGGTGGTTAAAGAAATGATGGGGGAGTAGGGGTAATTAGTTGATTAGAGATTTGTGAATTGGTTTATCAGGAATTGTGAATTAGGTTTTAATAGCTACAGTCAGGGAACTGGTTTAAGTGTTATATATAAAAGAAGGTTTATCTGCCATCCCATTTCAAAGGCCTAATATCTGTTTTCTTAATTTGGTGTTTTTTCTTCGGAGACATAAAGCTGCTGGTTCAATTCTCTCTTATTGTCTATTATCTATATTCTATTATCTACGATCTCAATTCTATTTGAGATTATGATAAACTTTCTGTACGTCTTCATCCTGCTCCAGGTGATCAACCAGTTTTAAAACCTCATTAGCGTGATCTTCCGTTAAATCAATAGTGGTGGAAGGAATCCAGGTGAGTTCTGCACTGATAATCTCCAGCTTTTTATCATCCAGGGCGTGGCTCATATTTCCATACTCATTAAAAGGTGTCCGGATAATGATATTGCCTTCTTCATCTTCCCCTATTTCTTCCAGGCCAAAATCAATAAGTTCCAGCTCCAGATCATCGGCATCCAGGCCATTTTTTTTCAATTTAAATTCTGCCAGGTGGTTAAAACCAAATGCAACACTGCCGGTTGTTCCTAAAGAACCCTGGCCTTTAGTAAAATGCATGCGAACATTTGCCACCGTACGGGTAGGGTTATCCGTAGCAGTTTCTACCAGCACGGCCACACCATGGGGGGCATACCCTTCATACATCAGTTCTTCATAACTGCTGGTATCCTTGCCCATGGCCCTTTTAATGGCTGCTTCCACGCGGTCTTTGGGCATGTTGCAGGCCTTCGCATTTAGATAACAGCGGCGCAATGCCGGGTTATTATCAGGTTCCGGCCCTGCGGCTTTTACAGCAATAGCTATCTCCTTGCCGATGCGGGTAAAATTTTTGGCCATTTTATCCCAGCGGGCAAACATGGTACTTTTTCTAACTTCAAATATGCGACCCATGTATAGAGTTATGAATTAAGAATTATGAATTATGAATGGCCAATGGTCATCCCGATAGCTATCGGGAGTCAATGG
>JBDSWG010000174.1:0-6654 GCA_039926825.1 Ferruginibacter sp. | reverse complement strand
TTCCAATGCTCCCATGAAGCCATTCTATGACGGTGCTTTCAAACTGGCGTTTGTAACACGAAAAAAAATAATTCCCTGTGTAATAAAAGGCACCAGGGAAGCCATGCCGATTCATAAATCATTTTACTTGGTTCCTACAAAATTATCTATGACTTTTATGGTACCCGTAGCCGTTAGTGAAAAGAATGTTACGCCGGTAAAAGATGAAGTTTTCAAAAAAATGGTGAACGTTTATGAAGCTAAAGATGTTTAAAGATCATAGAAATAACGGGTACGGTTTACTTTTAAATCCTTGAGAATTCCAGATTTCGGGCTGATGGTAATATTAAAAAATTTATAAAGGCCCACAGGAGAAATATTCATTGACATTTGCCAGCAATGTAAATCGCGTGAGAGAAACATGCTTACTGTTCCTATTTGTTTTGCCGTAATGTTATAAAAACCATTCAAGCCGATTTTCCATTTCGGTGTCAGGTTTACGGAACTGTTCCAATTAACATCCTGGTTAAAATCATTGGTAAAGCCACTATAATCCGGCTTTCTGATTCTGGTTATGCGCATACTGTAACTCACATCCAGCGTCCAGGGAATGGAGAAATCTACAAACTCTCCCGGGTGGCTCTGAACATATGCGGCTTCCTGCTGGTAATCATTTAGTGGAAACCCGCTACCATCTACATTTACAGGTGTGTTTACGGTTTGTTTTTCCCCGGTTTTCTTACTTCCATTACCACCCTGGAAATGACTTTGTAAAGAAATCCCGCTATTCGTAAAGCTGCCTAAAGATGCCTTGCGGCTCCAGGCATATTTGTCAATTCTATCACCGCGGGAATTTGTGAGATAAGGATCAATTGTAGCGTATGCAGTTATATTTACTTTTTCAAAAAGGTTGCTGCGTGCTGCCAGGCTTAATTGCGATAATTTAAAGGAGTCCGCGAGAAAATTATAACTGCCATTCAAACTTAATCCATCTAATAAAGAAACTTTCTTTAGTTCTGCGGATGTGTCTTTTTTATTACGCACTTTCATAGATATATTATTATCTATTCCAAAATTCAACCCGGCAAATTTTCCGAAAGAAAAAGGGCCGAACACACTTTGGTCATAGATATTCAACTGGGCCATATTACCTGCACGATCTACCTGGGTAACATAATAGGTATGTTTATTCATATCCGGTTTATAACTAACGCCTATGGTTGGCCGTATTTCATGGCGTATGGCCTGCACTTTAGAATGATTAAAAGTATACATACCAAAAATCCTTGAACTGGCGCCTACCCCAAAGGCCATATCCCTTTCAGAATAAAAACCATTTCTAATGGTGGTATCTACTTTTCCGTTTAGTGCATCCCAACTAACCCTCCTGCGTTGCTGGTACCATCTTTCTGCATAAGTGACTGAAGGAGATATTTGCAAAGGCCCCAGGGAAGGCAGGGATAGAGAAATAGGTACGTTATGATTCGCCCCCCATTTCAGGTTATCAAATATTTGTTTGCTTATGTGGCCGGCGGTATCATAAAAAGACGTCAGGCTCCGGGCTTGTGTATTCAGGGCAACGCCAAGGTTTTCATACCAGTGATAATCTCCCGCCACATCCTGCCGCCGGAACGGGTAAAGTGTATTTACATTAAAAGCAACGTCCGGCAGGTTTAAATTTATAAGTCCCAGGGTTGTATTTTGGTTATGGTTAGCATTAATTGAAATATTATACGGCTTCCAGGTTTTAGCATAAGCAATGGTTGAATTTAACTGGTTGGTAAAATTTCGTGCCGGGCTGTTGGGCACCTGGCTATTGAATTTACTGCTGCCAGCATTTACATTGGCACTAAAATTTACCCCTGGCCTTGCTTTTACATCTGCGTTATGCCGCCATTGTACATTCATAGTACGGGTAACAGAAAAATCCGGATCTCCTTTGAAGTTATTTTTCAAGCGCTGTAGGTCCAGCTGGAAATTGCCCTGATATTTATATTTACGAAAATAACGGGGACTCACACTCGAAACCCATCCCCCATAGGAATATAAGGTACCCCTGAAAACAACATCCCAATATGGGCTTAATATTTTATAATACCCGATTCCTTCCAGGGCCAGTCCCAACCTGTCATTAGCTGTAAAACTGGGCGCAATAAATCCAGAGTGCCGCCCCTGCTGTAATGGAAATATTCCAAAAGGTAAATATATCGGGATAGGCACGCCTTCAAACTCCGGGTGAACAGGCCCGCTGTAGGCCCATTTTTTATTTATAAATTTTATTTTATTACTTACAAAAGCAAAATGCGGCGTATCCAGGTTACATGTAGTGAAGCGGCCACGCAAGGCATAAAAAACATCATCGCTTTCTTTTTTTATTTTCTCTCCATACACATACATTTCCCCTTGTTGTGTATAGGTCCCTTTGGTAAGTCCCCTGCCGGATCGCATATTAAATTCTATTGTATCACTTACTGATGAAAAATCTCCCTGCTTAAAGGTGGGAAAAGATATAACCCTTCCCAGGCTATCTTTTGATAAGACTGCTTTAACAAGATTTGTTTTTTGATCGTAAACTATAAACGGTGCCGTAAGTTCATTGTCATTATATTTTACGCTGGAAATTTTACCATAAAGCAAAATCTTTTTTCCCGGCACATCCAGGATCATACTGTCATCAGCATGGTAAACTACCGGCTCATCCAGGGCATCTTTTGCAGTTCTAAAACTGAATGTATCTGCAACAGGTAATTTTATCGTATCTGTATTAAGAACTTTTCTTTGTACCAGGCCTGTGGGTTTAATTCCATTAGTTTTATTTAGCGGTAGCGTATCTTTTATATTTTTGGAAGCAGATTTAACCGGGATATTTTGACCAAAGGAAGAATATGTTAATATTAAGAATGCAATCGTAAGAGACGAAGCTAAAAATAATTTTGCCTTAACTTTGTAAACGACATTCATAAGCGGTAAAAGCAAAAATAGTTATTAATACAAAACCTTCTTATGAATGCCCTAATTATAACAAACCTATAAAAATCTAAAAAATATGTACAGGAAAAGCCTGTTGATTTTATCCGCACTCGTTATCCAATTTATTTCTGTCTCCCCTGTGGTTGCCCAACAACCTAAGAAGATGAAAACGATTATTGTAGATGCGGGGCATGGTGGAACAGATGCAGGTGCCATTGGTAATTACGAAAATTCCCTGGGCTCCCGTGAGAAAGACATTACCCTCGCGATTAGTAAAAAGCTGGTGGCCGAATTGAAAAAGCAAATGCCAGATGTAAATATTATCCCTACCCGTACGACAGATGTTTACCAGAATCCCCGCGAGAAAGCCAGTATTGCAAATGATGCAAAAGGCGATTTATTCCTTTGCATACACGCAGATGCCGTAAACCTCAAAACCGGCAAACGCCAGGTAGGTACTAAAACAATAACAAAACATAAGATTACGTATACGGGGAAGGGTAAAAAGAGGAAAAAGCATAGCACGCCTTACGAAGTGGATATCCCGGTTTATGAATATTTCAAAATTCCTACACAACGTAATGGTACCAGTGTCTGGATCTTTGCCCCACACAAAACCAGTGATAAGCTTAAAGCCATCATGAAAGAAGAAGGTGATTTTGATATAGAAGCTGGTGGGGCAGATTCTTTATACAATAATTTTGACTTTAATTCACCGGAAGGTAGAGCTATAGCCCAGATTTACGCTAAAAGGTTCCAGGAGAAAAGTGATCGTATTGCTACTATCGTAAATGAAGAAGTGGAAAAAACTGGCCGTAATAACCTGGGTGTGAACCAACGCCAGACAGGCATATGGGTACTTCAGGCCACAAGTATGCCTGCCATACTTATTGAAACCGGGTTTATTTCTAATCCTGATGATGAACGCTACCTGAATAGTGATAAAGGTCAGCAAGAACTTGCTGTGGCCATTACTAAAGCTGTTTTGCGCTATAGAGATATCATGGAAAATAACAAATACAGTTCCCGCTAAATGATTTTTTTTAAAAATATTTGTTTTGGCTGGTAAATTGGTTAATATCTTCGACTTGCCATAAAAGGCATAAACTTACAAATACATAATAACTGCAAACTTCATAACTCAAATTACCATCAGTGAAAATTTCTAATGAAACCAAAGTGGGTGCCATTGCCCTTGTATCCATAACGGTGCTCATACTTGGCTTTAATTTTCTAAAAGGGAAACGATTCTTTACAAAGAATACCACCCTTTTTGGGGTTTACGGAAATGTGCAGGGCCTGCAGAATTCCAATCCAATTGTGATTAATGGCCTCCAGGTAGGCACAGTGTATAAAATAAGTACGGATAAAGACATGCGCACGATACTGGTAGAATTGAACATTACTAAAGAAATTAATATTCCTTCTAACTCCATCGCCATTATAAAACCTAACCCCATCGGTACTACTAGTGTAGAAATAAAACTTGGTGATGCGGTTCAAAACCTGAAATCAAAAGACACGATTTATACAGAAGCGAATGCTGGTGTATTTAATGACATGTTGAAAAAAGTGGACCCTGTCCTTTATGAAGTACGTAAAGCTGTGTCATCCCTCGATTCTGTTATTATTAATATAAACGGTGTTATTGATCCCCGGGCAAAAGGAAATATTGGACAGTCCCTGGAAAATATGACCCGCATTACTTCATCTATGGTATATACGTCTGCTTCTCTTCAGCAGTTATTGAATGCACAGTCCGGCGCCCTGGCAAAATCAATGAACAACGTGGAGAGTATTACGGGAAATTTGGCTGCTAATAATGCAAAGGTCACTAGTGTGATGTCTAACCTGGACCAGACCACATCCAAATTTGCACAACTGGATTTTCAAAAAACTTTAAAAACCCTGGATGCTACCATAAATGATATGAATAAAATGGTGGCTAAACTGGCGAATGATTCCGGCACCATCGGGAAGTTTATTAACGATACCCGCCTTTATGAGAACCTGGCCAGTACAGGTAACAAACTAAATCTCCTTATTGACGATATCCGGGTTCATCCTAAGAGATATGTTTCTATATCTGTCTTCGGTAAAAAAGGAACGCCGTCCCCACTTATGGTTCCCCTGCCGGATACATTGCATTCGCCATATTACGTAGAAAAGGTAAAGAACTAGGTAAGCTTTGTGATTGTTTTTAACACTAAAAGGAGCATCTTGCGATCCCGGATTTCATGAAAGTTTATTACCAGCAATACAGCTTCCTGCTATTTCTAATCAGCATTTTATTTGCGCCATCTGCCCGTGCGCAAGATCCTTTGGCAATGGGCAAGGATATCGAAATAGTGTCCGGGGAAAGGCTTAGCCAGTTATATGTAAATGAAACAACTTCGTACCAGATACTTGCAGGTCATGCTGTGGTGAAGCAGGGGAATACGACTTTAAGCGGCGACAGCATCGTCCTGAATCCACTCACACGCATAGCCGAAGTTTTTGGAAACATACACATTAATGATGCAGACAGTGTTCATACGTATGGTCAATACCTGAAATACCTGGGCAATGAAAGAATTGCCTACATTAAAAAGAACGTAAAACTCACCGACGGTAAAGGTTCTTTATATACGAATGACCTGGAATATAATTTACAAACGAGTATTGCAAAATATAAAGGGGGCGGCCGTGTAGTAAATGGTACAACGGTTCTCACCAGTGCGAATGCTATTTACTATTCCGATACCAAAGATGTCTACTTTAAACAGTATGTGCATCTTACCGATCCGGAATATGATATTGTAGCAGATAGTTTGTTGTACAATACATTTTTTAAAGAAGCTACCTTTATTTCTCCAACACGCATAAAAACAAAAGACGGGATTATAAATACCCGCTCCGGAAACTATAACCTGGAAACACATAAAGCCCAATTTTACGAACGCACAGCCTATAGCGACAGTACACATTATGTAACAGGGGATATTATGGCTTATGATGAAACAGCAGGCATACTGCAAATAGAAGGGCCCAGCGGAAAATTAGTAGATAGTGTAAATAAGGTAACGGTACTGGGTAGCCTAATATTACTCGATAAAAAGAAAAACAGCTTCCTGGCGACAAAGAAACCCGTGATGATATTATACCGCGATAACGACAGTACTTACGTGGCTGCGGACACGCTTTTTTCCGGCCTGCAAAAATATGATTCTACCAGCCGGAAAACAGTGATTACTAAAGATACGGCAAATGGAGTTGTTATAAAAAACGCAAGCCAGTCTGACAGCATTCGTTTTTTCCTCGGCTTTCATCATGTTCGTATTTTTAATGATTCATTACAGGCAGTAGCAGACAGCATGTATTATTCGACAGAAGATTCCGTCTTCCGTTTATTTAAAGACCCAATTGTCTGGAATGAAAAAACACAACTAACCGGGGATACTATGTATTTATTTACAGAAAAACAGCAGCCAAAAAGGTTGTTTGTTTTTAATAATAGCATGGTAATTAATGAATCCAATCCCGGCCTTTACAACCAGGTTGGCGGGCGCACTATAAACGGGTATTTTACAAAAGGAACAGTTGATTACATACGTGTAAAAGGTAGCCCCGCAGAAAGTATATATTACCCCATGAATGAAGACAGTGCGTATGTAGGAATGAACCGCAGCAGCGGGGATGTGATTGATATTTTTTTCCAGGAAAAAA